>DATHLI010000095.1:0-1826 GCA_035488355.1 bacterium
ACGAGATCGCGCCCGGGACGATGAAGCGGGTCGAGGTGGCCGGCCGCGCGGTGGTGGTGGTCAACGTCGGCGGCGAGTTTTTCGCGATCGACGACACCTGCACCCACGAGGAGGCCTCCCTCAGCCGGGGCACGCTGACCGGCGAGGTGGTCGTCTGCCCGAAGCACGGCGCCCGGTTCAACGTCAAGACCGGCCGGGTGCTGGCGCTGCCGGCGGTGCGCTCGGCGGCGGTCTACCCGGTGCGGGTCGAGGGCGACGAGGTGCTGGTCTCCCCCGAAGCGCAGCGGACGGCAGGGGTGCCCCACCGGCGGTAGGCCGGCGCGGCGGTGCCCGGGGCGAGAGCGAGGGCGAGGAGAGCAGGCGATGGGAATCCCGGCAACGATCCGCAACGATTTTCCGATCCTCCGGCAGCGCGTCAACGGGAAGCCGCTGGTATATCTGGACAGCGCGTCGACCTCGCAGAAGCCGCGCCAGGTGATCGAGGCGGTGGTCCGGTACTACGAGGAGTACAACGCGAACATCCACCGGGGCGTCTATTCGATTGCCGAGCGCGCCACCGCGGAGTACGAGGCGGCGCGCGCCAAGGTCGCGCGATTCCTGGGGGCGGCGGAGCCGGCCGAGATCGTCTTCACCCGCAACATCACCGAGGCGCTCAACCTCGTGGCGCACGCCTGGGGCCGGCGCCACATCGGCCCCGGCGACGAGATCCTCCTCACCGAGATGGAGCACCACAGCGACCTCGTGCCCTGGCAGCTGCTCGCGCAGGAGCGCGGCGCCCGCCTGCGCCACATCCCCTTCGACGACCAGGGGCGGCTGATTCTGGCCGGCCTCGATCGCCTGATCACCACGCGGACGAAGGTCGTGTCCGTCGTACATGTGAGCAACACGTTCGGCACGATCAACCCGGTCGCCGAGATCGCCCGGGCCGCCCACGCGCGCGGGGCCCTCGTGGTCGTGGACGGGGCGCAGAGCGCCCCGCACCGGCGGGTGGACGTCCGGGAGCTCGGCGCCGACTTCTACGGATTCACCGGCCACAAGATGCTCGCGCCGATGGGCACCGGCGGGCTGTGGGCGCGGCGCGCGCTGCTCGAGGAGATGGACCCGTTCCTCGGCGGGGGCGAGATGATCAGCGACGTCTGGCTCGACCACGCCACGTGGAATGAGGTGCCCTGGAAGTTCGAGGCGGGGACGCAGGACGTGGGCGGCGCCATCGGGTTGGGGGCGGCGGTCGAGTACCTGGAGCGCCTGGGCATGGAGGCGGTGGAGGCGCACGAGCGGGAGATCACCGCGTACGCCCTGCGGCGTCTGCGCGAGGCTGAGATCCCCGGGCTCACCATCCTCGGGCCGGGCATCGATGACCGGGGCGGCGTGGTCTCCTTCGTCATCGACGGGGTGCACCCCCACGACATCTCGCAGGTGCTCGACACCGAGGGGGTCTGCGTCCGGGCCGGCCACCACTGCACCAAGCCGCTCCACCGGAAGCTCGGCCTCGGCGCCTCCGTCCGCGCCAGCTTCTACGTGTACACGATCAAGGAGGAAATCGACATCCTGGCCCGGGCGCTGCTCAAGACGAGGGACCTGTTCCGTGTCGCTGGATGACCTCTACCGGGATGTGATCCTGGACCACTACAGCCACCCGCGGAACAAGGGCACCGTGGAGGGGGCGACCGTCACCCGGGAGGGGGCCAACCCGCTCTGCGGCGACGAGATCCGGCTCTCGCTGGTCGTGCGCGATGGGGTCGTGCAGGACGTCCGGTTCGACGGCAAGGGATGCTCGATCAGCCAGGCGTCCGCGTCCATGATGACGGAGCGGATCAAGGGCAGGG
>DATHLI010000096.1:0-3596 GCA_035488355.1 bacterium
TGGTCGGCGGCTGGCTGGAGCAGAGCCCGGGGACATTGCCGGCCGAGTTGCTGGAGCGCGCGGGAGCGCTGGTGCAGGTCATTGGAGAACGGTTCGCGGACCCGGCGATCCTGAGACCCTGAGCCCCGCGCGGGAAGCGCCCCTCGACACCACGTTCTTTGCTAGACAACGAAGCGGCAACAGTCTAGAATACGCGATGAGTTCGCTTCCCTCCCTGAAGCCTTTACCCCGTTGGGGACGTAGCTCAGTGGGAGAGCACCTGCTTTGCAAGCAGGGGGTCGCGGGTTCGAATCCCGCCGTCTCCACCATCGCAAAGAATTCGAATCACCTTCCCGTCTCTCGCCCGGACTGACAGGCGCAACATACTTGACTATATATAGTCATACAGTGACGGTGCCGTCTGCAAGAGGCTGCGCGGATGGAGGGGTTGACGGCGCGGCCTTAGAGCGCTCGTCGTTTGATTCACCCCGCGAGCGCGTCCCGCCCCGAAATCGGCGCCGGGGCGAGTTCCACCCAGAAGGTGCTGCCTCTGCCCTCCACGCTCTCGACGCCGAGCGTGCCTCCCATGGCCTCGACCAGGTGTTTGCAGAGGGCCAGACCGAGGCCTGTGCCCTCGATCTCCGTCTGCTCGGCGCCCAGGCGGTCGAACGGAGCGAAGAGGCGGTTCATCTTGTCGTGGGGAATGCCCAGGCCGGTGTCGCTCACCTTAATGCGCAGCCGCCCCGGGGGGGCATCCTCGTACGACAACGTCACGCTGCCGCCCGGACGATTGTACTTGACCGCGTTGGAGATGAGGTTCAACAGCACCTGCTGGAGGCGGTGCCGGTCGGCCAGAATGTAGCGCTCAGGGGCGCCGGCTGCCTCGGCGTGGAGTCGGATATTGGCTTTGGCGGCGAGGGGATTGACCAGGCTCAGCGCTTCTTGCACCGATTTGTTTAGCGGCATCGGCTCGAGAGAGATCGCCATCTGGCCCGCTTCGATCCTGGCGATATCCAGCACCTCGCTGATCAGTGCGAGCAGGTGGCGCCCCCCTGTGAGGATTTGGTCGATGCTCTCGCGCTGGTCAGGTCGGAGGGGACCCATTTCCAGAACCTGCGCGAAGCCGAGGATGGCGTTGAGGGGGGTCCGGAGTTCATGGCTCATGCGAGACAGGAACTCGCTTTTGGCCTTGTTGGCGCGGTCGGCTTCTTGGGCCCTCAGGATCGCTTCTTGACCATGTTTGCGCTCGGTGATATCACGGGCGATCGAGGAGGCGCCGGTGATGCGCCCCGAGGCGTCCCTGATTGGAGAGATCGCCAGCGAGACGTCGATCCGCGCGCCGTCCTTGCGGACGCGCACGGTCTCGAAGTGGTCGACCCGCTCGCCGCGGTTCAGGCGCGCGAGAATCTGGGGGATCTCGTCGGGCCGGTCGGGGGGCGCGAGGAACGTCGCCGGCCGGCCGGCCACTTCCTCGCTCGTATAGCCGTAGATCCTCTCCGCGCCCACGTTCCAGCTGAGAATGACGCCGTTCACGTCAACCTCGAGGATGGCGTCGGACGACGATTCCACGATGGCCTTCCATCGATTGCGCTCGGCCATCTCCGCGGCCCGCAGGCGTTTCTGCTCCAACGCACGCCGCACCGCCTCTCCCAGACGCGCCAACCGATCCTTGAGCAGGTAATCCGCGGCTCCCTGCTTCAAGATGGAGACCGCCATGTCTTCGCCAATGGTCCCCGATACCACGATGAAGGGAATGTCCATTCCCCGGTCCTGCATCAACTGAAGAGCGCGCTGGGCATCGAACAGCGACATGCGGTAATCGGAGAGGATGAGGTCGAGGGTCGGGTCCAGGCGGGCAAGAAAATCTTCCTCGCTCTCCACTCGCTGCCAGTCCGGGGCGAATCCGCCCCGGCGGAGTTCGCGGAGCATCAATTCCGCATGAGCTCGTTCATCCTCGAGGATCAGCACTCGGAGCGGAATGCGTCCATGTCCGGTCGAAGGCTGCTCAGGTGCGCGCGTCATCGAGGTCTATTCACACCCGCCGTCATCCGGCAGACAGCCGGGGTTTCGAGGACGCATACGCTGGCGCCGCATTCGCTCGATTGCCCAATCTAACACAGCGGCCATACATCGGTCTTTGCGCTAGCGCAATCGCCCCCCCGTTGCGCCGGGCCTGGAATCCGCCGAACGTGTGGACGCCGCGTTGACAGGGGAGGGAAGAGAACGCGCGAACATCTTTGCCGTGGTGGCGTCCTTTCGATGAGATTTGTCGTGAAGCACGTGAATCCGAGGAGGGGCTGAAGTCGCATCAGACCCCAGGGGAAAGGGTGCTGCCATGTCCGAGGTTCAGCGGCCGAGGTTCGGAGCAGCGCGAGCAGGGGACCACATCGTCTTCATCTATGAGGAGACGCGCGAACTCGCGGCGTTTGCCGCGCCCTTCATCAAAGAGGGCCTGGCCCGACGGGAAGTGTGTGTGTACATTGTCGACGACCTGGAACGCGCCGAGGTGACCGAGGCGCTCACCGCAGGCGGGGTAGACGTTGATCGGGAGAGCCAGCGTGGCGCGCTGCTCCTGGTCAACGCCGAGGAACATGCCGGGCCGCCCCCCTTCGATCCCATGCGGCTGGTAGAGACCATCCGCGGGAGAGCCGCAGAGGCCAGGTCCAGCGGGTTTGCCGGCCTCAGGATTGCCGGGCAAATGACCTGGGCGCTCAAGACGCGGATCCCCGACCGCGCCCTTGTTGAGTTTGAGATGCTCCTCGACAAGGCCACCGGCGCCGATCCCCTCACGGTTGCCTGCATGTATCGACGAGATCGATTTAACCCGGCTGCGCTCCGGCAATTGATTCGCAGCCATCCACTGGTGGTTGCCAACGACTCTGTGGTCTTGGGCCTCGGCGGCTTGTTCCAAAATCTCGATCGGGCGATTCTCCAGGGGCTGGCCCAGTCTGCGCGTGAGCGCCGCATGCCCAAAGGAGGATGCTATTTCCGCCAGGGGGATGCGGACACCGACATTTACGTGCTGATGAGCGGGATGGTGAAACTCGTTCGGACAGATTCCGATGGGCGCAGTGTCATTGTCCGGATTGTCAAACCGATGGAACTGTTCCTCGGAGATCCCGCTGTGCTGGAAGATACGACGCGCCTTGCCTCCATCTCGGCACACGCATTGGACGATTCTCGGGCACTCGCCTGGGACGCCCCGACGATTCTTCAGGCCATGCTGACTCACCCAGCGGTCTCCGTCAACGCGCTTCGGTCCACAGGGGAGAGGGTCGAAGAATTTGTGAGCAGGCTTCAGGACCTTGCGACGTCCAGCGTGGAGCGGCGGCTGGCCCGGCTGCTGCTGCGGCTCGCGTACTCTGTTGGACGCGAGACGGTCCACGGCGTCGCCATCGGGGTGTCCCTCTCGGGCCAGGATTTGGCTGAGCTGATCTTCACCACACAGTACACGGTGAGTCGAATCCTTGCCGATTGGAGGCGCCTCGGCATCGCGGATGCGCAGCGCGATCGGATCCTCCTCCTGGACCCGGAGCGCATTGCCGCTGTTGCCCACATGGATGTCAGGGGAATGAACCTGCCCTGAAAGGGGTTACACCCCTCGGGTGGAGAGTGGC
>DATHLI010000097.1:0-19133 GCA_035488355.1 bacterium
AAGGGACTCTTGATGCAGGACGACTTCCCGCGGACGAGCTTCCTGCTGCACGTGCTCGGCGAGGGGACGTTTACGGATCTCTTCCATCTGATGATCGACATCGCCCCGGATGCGGCCACCCGGGAGATGATGGTCCGCTCGCTGGAGGACGAAGCGCGCCACGTCGCGTACGGGGTGGGGCGGCTGCGCACCCAGCTGGCGTCGCAGCGCGAGCCCGACGCGGTGGGCCAGCAGTTTGTCGAGGCGCTGGAGTCGCGGCTGTCGTTCACGTACGAGGTCTCCGGCATCCCCCTGCCCGTCCAGCAGGCGCTCGCCGTCCTGGCGGGCGGCGGCCGGTCTCCCGGCGCCGCGGCGCGCGGCAAGGATCGGGTGCGCGCGTTCGTCGACGAGCTCAACCGCAACCGCCTGCAGCGTCTGCGCGAGGCCGGCTTCAGCGAGAAGGTGGCCGACCACATCTCGCAGCTGCACATCCGAAGCGCAGGAGGCCTGATGTGACCTCGTCTGTCCCCCGCGGCGCCCCTGCCACGCCTGCGGCACCCGTCACCCACGGCGCTCCGGCGGGAGACGACGCCGCGCAGATTCGGTGGATCCTGGAGACCTGCCGCACCGTGGCGGTCGTGGGCCTGTCCAGTCACCCGTACAAAGACAGCCACATCGTCGCGCACCACCTCCACCGGGCGGGGTTCCAGGTCGTGCCCATCAACCCGTCGGCGGCAACCATCCTCGGGCGACCGGTCTCCCCCTCGCTGGCCGCGCTGCCGCCCGATGTCGCGCGGGGCATCGATCTGGTCCTGATCTTCCGGCCGAGCGAGGAGGTGGGCCCGATCGTGGACGCCGCGCTGACCCACCTGCCCAATCTCCGGGCCGTCTGGACCCAGAAAGGGATCGTCGATGACGCCGCCGCCGCCCGGGCGTGCGCGCAGGGCCTTGTGGTGATTCAGGATCGGTGCATTCGCACGCAGCACCTGTTCATGAAGTTCGGCCATGCCCGCGATGAGTGAGACCCCCCAGCCGGTCATCGTGAGCGCGGTGCGGACGCCCGTCGGGCGATTCCAGGGCGCGCTGTCGTCGGTGCGCGCCGCGGACCTGGGCGCCGCCGCCGTCCGCGCCGCGGTGGCCCGGGCGGGGGTGTCCCGTCCGGACGAGATCGACGAAGTGATCCTGGGGAATGTGGTGTCGGCCGGTCTGGGGCAGAACATTGCGCGCCAGTGCGCCGCGGGCGGCGGCCTTCCCTGGAGCGTCGGCGCCGTGACCGTGAACAAGGTGTGCGGGGCGAGCCTGAAGGCGGTCATCTTCGCGTCGCAGGGCATTCGCGCGGGGGACGGGGATTTGTACGTCGTCGGGGGCGTGGAAAGCATGAGCCGGACCCCGCACCTCGTCGACGGCCGCCTGCATCAGCTCCGGTACGGACACGGGGAGCTGCGGGACGCATTGGTGGTGGACGGTCTGTGGTGCGCGTTCGAAGACTGGGCCATGGGGGACGCGGCCGAATATATCGCCGAGCGGTTTGGGGTGTCCCGGACGGCGATGGACGAGTACGCGCTCGCAAGCCACCGGAAGGCCGTCGCCGCGATCGAGGACGGAAAGTTCACGGCCGAGATCGTCCCGGTCGCGATTCAAGGATCCCGGGGCGAGGCCGTCCTGGTGGATCGCGACGAAGCGCCCCGCCGCGACACATCGCTCGAGGCGCTGGCGAAGCTTCCACCGGCGTTCACGCCGGGAGGGAGGGTGACGGCGGGAAACGCCCCCGGCCTCAACGACGCGGCCTGCGCGCTGGTGATCGCCAGCGCCGCAAAGGCCCGGGCGCTCGACGCGCGCCCGCTGGCCCGCATCGTGGGCTACGCGCAGGCGGCGGTGGAACCGAAAGACATCTTCGACGCGCCGGCCCACGCCATTCCGCGCCTGCTCAAGCGGGTGGGCTGGTCGCTCGGCGACGTGGATCTGATCGAGCTGAATGAGGCCTTCGCCGCGCAGGCGCTGGCGAACGGCTACGCCCTCTCGGATCTGGGATGGGATTGGGAGAAGGTCAACGTGCACGGCGGCGCGATCGCCCTCGGCCACCCGCTCGGGGCGACCGGCGCGCGTCTGCTCACCACGCTGGTGCACGCGCTGCGCGATCGGGGGCGGCGTCGGGGAATTGCCGCGCTCTGCCTGGGGGGCGGCGAGGCGGTCGCGGTCGCCGTGGAGGCGGGCGAGGCGGGCACCGGCAATGGCTGACCCTGTCCCCCTGCTCATCATCGGCGCCGGCCCCTACGGGCTGGCGATGTCGGCGTACGCGAACCACCACGGGATCGCCCACGTCGTCGCCGGCCGGCCCATGGATTTTTGGGCGTCCCAGATGCCGCGGCAGCTGTACCTCCGTTCGGGATGCGACTGGCACCTCGACCCCTTCGACGAAGACACCATCGAGGGCTACCTGGAGGCCAGGAACCTGACGCCGGCGGCGGCCGTGCCGCTGTCCCGCGACGTCTACCTGGACTACTGCGAGTGGTTCCGGCGGCGGAAGGATATTCGCGTGGTGCCGAAATTCGTGCGCGAGCTCACCTCCTCCGGCGGGCCGGCGCCGGTCTTCCAGGCGGTCTTCGACGGCGGAGACACGCTCGCGGCGCGCTCGGTCGTCCTGGCGCTGGGCTTCGGGTACTTCACGCACGTGCCCGATGGCTACGCGTCGCTCTTCCCCGCCGGGCGGCTCCGGCACACGTGCGACGAGGTGGATTTCTCCGCGCTGAGGGGCCGGCGGGTGCTCATCATCGGGGGCCGGCAGAGCGCGTTCGAATGGGCCGCGGGGATCCGCGAACACGGCGCAGAGGCCGTGTTCCTCTCCTATCGCCACCCCACCCCCGCCTTCGCGCCGTCCGACTGGTCCTGGGTGAATCCGCTCGTGGAGGCGATCGCGGCAAATCCGGGCTGGTATCAGCGCCTCGCCCCGGAGGAGAAGGAGCGGGTGGCGCGTCGGCTGTGGGCCGAAGGCCGGCTGAAGCTCGAGCCCTGGCTGGCGCCGCGGATCGACGGGGAGACGGTTCGGCTGTTCCCCGGCTCGCAGGTGGTGGGCTGCCGTGAATTACCCGGCGGCGACCTCGACGTGACACTCGACACCGGGGCGGCGCTGCGTGCGGATCGGGTCATCCTCGCCACGGGGTACAAGGTGGACATCGCCCGCGTGCCGTTCCTGGCCCGCGGCAACCTGCTGCGGCAGCTTCATGCGCGAGATGGATTCCCCGCGCTCGACGCCTATTTCCAGAGCAGCGTTCCGGGGCTGTACTTCACCAGTCTATGCGCCACGCAGGACGGCGGGCCGTTTTTCGCCTTTACCGTCGGTGCTCGCGCCTCCGCCGTGGTGATCGGCTCCGCCCTCCGCGGCGCCGCCGCCAGGACAGGCTCGGCGGCCAGGGTGAGCGAGCCGGTCGCCTAGCGCGCATGCCGGGGGGCGCGCTCTAATAGCACCCCTGTGGTTGCTTCGAGGTCGTGCCGCCGCAGCTCAGTCCGCGCTGACCGCGTCGACGACCTCCTCCACGCTGGTGATCCCGAGGTAGACCTTCGCCAGGCCGTCTTCGACCAGGCTCCGCATGCCCGCCTTCATCGCGGCCTTCTTCACCTGGGCCATCGACGCGTGCTTCATGATCAGCGCTTTGATCTCGTCGTCGACGGCCATGATCTCGAAGATCCCGGTGCGGCCTTTGTAGCCGATCTTGCCGCAGAAGTCGCACCCCACCGGACGGTAGATCGTCCCGGTGCCGTCGCGGGATCCCAGCGGGACCCCCAGCCGCACCATGACCTCGGGCGGCGGGGAGTGGGGCTGCTTGCACTTTTCGCACAGGACCCGGACGAGGCGCTGCGCGATCACCCCGATCAGGGACGAGGCCACCAGCAGCGGTTCGACCCCCATGTCGACCAGGCGGACCACCGCGCCCGGGGCGTCGTTGGTGTGCAGGGTGCTCAGCACCAGGTGGCCGGTGAGGGCGGCATGAATGGCGATGCGGGCGGTCTCCTCGTCCCGAATCTCGCCGACCATGATGACGTCGGGGTCTTGCCGCAGGAACGACCGCAGGCCGTTGGCGAAGGTGAGCCCGGCTTTGGGGTTCACCTGCACCTGGTTCACCCCGAGGAGCTGGTACTCCACGGGGTCCTCGATCGTGATGATGTTGCGCTCCATGTTGTTGAGCCGGCTGAGCATCGTGTACAGCGTCGTCGTCTTGCCGCTGCCGGTCGGACCGGTGAGCAGGAGGATCCCGTAGGGCTTCGTGACCATCGTCTCGAACTGCTTGCGGCTGTCGGGCAGGAGCCCGATCTGTTCCACGCCGACGAGCATCGCGCCCTTGTCGAGGATCCGCATCACGACTTTCTCGCCAAAGACGGTTGGAATCGTGCTCACCCGCAGGTCAATCTCGCGGCCTTCGACCTTGAGGTCGATGCGTCCATCCTGCGGCAGCCGCCGCTCGGCGATGTCGATATCCGCCATGATCTTCACGCGCGAGATAATGGCCGCCTGGATGCGCTTGGGCGGGGTCATAATATTGTACAGCGTGCCGTCGATTCGGAACCGGATCCTGACGCGGGTATCCAGCGGCTCGATGTGGATGTCGCTCGCCCGCTGCCGGAGCCCCTGGAGGATGATGAGGTTGACGAGCTGGACCACCGGCGCTTCCTGCACCAGCCTGCGCAGGGTCTCCAGCCCCAGCTCCTCGTGGGGGTCTGCCTTGATCTCCTGGATCATCGCCTGGACGTTCTCGTCCAGGGCGGGGTACTGCGGCAGGACGCGCTGGAACCCTCCGGGGGAAATGACGACGGTCTCGATTTCCTGTCCGGTGTGGCGGCGAATGTCGTCTAACGCAACGACGTCGAGCGGGTCGACCATCCCCACCCGCAGCTTCCCGTTGTTTTGCCGCAGCGGGATGACCTGATACCGGCGCGCCAGGTGCTCCGGCAGCGCCAGCAGCGCCTGTTCCTCGGGAACGACGTCGTCGAGGTCCACGTACTGGAGGCCCAGCTGCCCGGCCACGGCCTCCCCGACGGCCTTTTCGGACACCGCGCCCATGCGCACGAGGACCTGGCCGAGGCGCTCCTTGCCCTCTCTCTGCAATTCGATGGCCTCGGCGAGCTGCACGGGGGTAATCTCGCCCGCCTCCACGAGCATCTCACCGAGAGGCCTTCGCCATCGCGACGACACAGTCACCGTAGGTTGCCCCCAGCCCCGTTCGAAGATCCGGCCGGGCGTCCAGAGATGGAAACGCCCGGCGCACAGGCATCATACGACGCTGTAAATATTCTACCCTTTAAATGGAAGTTGTGTATCGGGAGAGTTACTGTCTATCCGAGGGGTCTACCGATCGCCCGCTGTCCTTCTATTGAGGGGCGGGCGGGGGATCCTGTGGCCCGCGCGGGCTATTCTTAGCCGCCGCGTCGTGCCCGGGAGTCGAGGTCCCGGTCCGTGGCCTGGAATCATGCCGGCCCGGGGTGAACACATCCCGCGCCCGGTCAATCGTGAGCCGCAGACCGTACCCTGGACTCGAGGGCAGCACGAGGGCATCCAGCGCGCCCGCCCCGAGACCGAACGCGCCGACCACGGCCGCCGCCATCGCCGTGCTCAGCCAGAGCCGCGCCCAACGCCAGGTCCCCCGCGGGGGGGCCGCCTGATGGTCGCTGTTCCGGGCCGCCACCTGCAGCACCCGCCGCACCACCTGATGCCCCGCGGGGAGCGCCGCCGACTGGCTCGCCGCCCGCAGCCGCCGCGCGGTATCCCGCAGCGCAGTGAGCTCCGGCGTCACCTCCATCTGCTCGGGCAGCGCTTCGGATCCCTCGAGCGCTCGGAGGAGAATCTCCAGCTTGATCCCGTCCAGCAGCTCACTGCGCTCCTGTGCCGCCTCGCCCTGCATTGGCCTCAGCCTCCTTCCAGAATGTCCGAAGCGTCCGCAGCGCGCGAAGCTGCAGGCTCCTCACCATGACGTCCGTGGTGCCGAGGGTCTCCGCCACCTCGCTCGCGCTTAGGCCGGCGACAATCCGCAGGAGCAGGACCTTGCGCTGCTCCGGGTTCAGCGCATCCACGCACGCCCGAACCGTCGCGTGCTCCAATCGACCGATCACCAGCTCCTCCGGATCCCGTTCCACCGCCGGCCCCACCCGGTCGGGCAACTCCTCCGGCGCGCGTTCGGCAGCCAGGCCCGCGCTGTCGAGCAGTTCCTCCACCTGCTGCCGGCGCAGAGTCCGGGACGCCAGGTGATCGGCGACATCGACAAGCCAGCCGCCGACTTGCGCCGGCGCGGGGCCTTGCTGAAAGGTCCGGAGGGCGACGGCGAATACCTCGGCGGCCACCTCCTCCGCCGCATCCCTCTGGCGCAGGCGCCAGAGGAGATAGCGGAAAATCCGTGGGTACTGCACGTCATAGAGGCCGACGAACTCCTTTCCGTTCATCCGGTTGCTCCTTCTGCCCCCTCACGCGCGGGCAACCTGTTTCGGTCCGAGCCGCCACCAGACGCCGTATCGCTGCCGTTTTTGTGGTGCGCGACTCTCACTCTTAACCTGCACCTGCGCGGCTCGGTTGAGACTCGTCCCGGGTGATAGTTCCGGCTATCGGTCGTTGGAATCTGTTGGTATCGTTCGAATGACGGGTGAGGGTGCGCAACGCGAGTGCGTAAGTGGAAATGGGGGACCGTGGGCGCCCCCTGCCGGCAGCCCGCCCGCGCGCGGCCGGTCAATTTCCGAGAAGTTGTTGGGCGGATCGTCCTAACTCTGGCGGTATCCCTCTTGCGCCGCGTCCGGGCGGCACAGTGCGCCGGGGCCCTCGGTCGTCTGTCCGGAGGATGGTTCAGCCTGGAGCGCAACCCGCCGGAAGACGATCCAGAGCGTGAGATCGTAGGCCGCTTTCAACGCCCCCGCGAGCACAAACGGGAGGCCGTTCGCCGCGGACTGCAGGGCGAGTCCGGAGATCGCCGGCGCGAGGCTTTGGGCCGCCGGTCGCACGGCGTTGGTCAGCCCGGACGCGGCGGCCCGCTCCTCGGGGGCGACGAGCGCCATCGTGTACGCCTGCCGGGTGGGGACGTCCATCTGTGAGAGGGCCGAGCGCGCCAGCAGCATCGCGGCGGCGAGCGGCCACGACGGCATGAACGGGACGAGCCCGAGGAGCAGGTTGGACGGCAGGTGGGTGAAGACGATCGTGTTCAGCAGGCCAAAGCGCGAGGCGAGCCCCGCCGCGGCGAGGTAGGAGAGCGCGGAGAGCAGGTTCGTCGCGAAGAACAGGAGCCCGAGGCTCTCCAGGTCGATGCCGAAGCGCCGGGAGAACCAGAACGCGACCAGGCTCTGGACCACAAGCCCGCCGGCGAGCGCGTCGACGCCGAAGAGCGCGGTGAGCTTGATCACGGACCGCCGCGACCGCCCGAGCCCGGGGGGAGCGGCATGGGACCGCCCGGCGGCCGCGACCTCAACCGCCGCCGACAGGGCAAGATATTGACCGGCGAGGATCACCCCGGCGGCGGCGGAGGCCCAGACGAGCGATTGCTCCGCCGCGGCGGCCGTTCCCCCCATGATCCGGAAGGCCGCGGGCACGGCCCCGGCCGCCAGCGCGCCGAGCGCCGCGGCCACAGACCCCGCCAGGTTGTACCACGCATAAGGCATCACGCGATGGGGCGCCGCCGTGGCCTGCGCGAGGGCGGCCTGCTCGAGCGACTGGAAGGGGCCGATCTCCTGCCCGCTGGGGCTCAGCGCGCCGATCGCGGAGAGCGGCAGCAGCACAAGTAAGCCTTGCCGGGTGGCCAACGCGACCCCTGCCGCCGCCATCAGCAGGGCCGAGGCGATGAGGGTCCGCCTGCGCCCCCAGCGGTCCACCATGAGCGAGACGGCCGCGGTGGTGGCCGCGCCGCCGGCCAAGGCTGCGGTGAACAGCCAGCCGATCTGCGCCGCCGAAAATCCTGCGGCCGAAAGATACAGCGCGAAGATCACTGATAGGAAGCCGTACGCGAACATCCGCACCGCGCGGGCGGCCACCAGCAGCCGCCCGTCATGGGTCAGCAGGCCGGGGCTCACCTTAGCGCCGCTTCCGCGCTGGCGCCGCGCGCGGGACCTGGGAGAGCGCCGCGTGGAGGCCGTCGAAGAGCGCGATGCCGGGGGCCTCGCGCTCCGCATCGGTGTAGGTCACCCAGCCCTTGAGGATCGCGTCGACCCCGGGCACCTCCGGGCGGATATACCGGCCGTCGCGCAGGTCGATCTCGTGCACGATTTCCGCGATCGCGCGCAGGCCGGGATCGTCCAGCCCGAAGGCCTTGAGCATAGTCTCGAACGTGCAGAGGTTGCCCCGGTGCCCGAACTGAGCCCCGCGCATGTCGAACGCCACTTCCTCCGGTTCAGGCGTGGCCGCGTACCGGATCTGCGCCCCGGGGTTGATGAATCGCCGGATCAGCCAGGCGCACGCCAGCCTGTCCACGTGGGGACGCGGCCGCGTCACCCAGCGCTTGCCGCGATACGCGGCGACCGTGGCGGGGGGCACCCGCGCCTCCGCGGCCTCGCCGGGAGCGAGCGCCTGCCCGATTCTGGCCAAGCGTCCGGCGGCCTGCACCCCCGCCGGGCAGTCGAAGAAATCGATCCGGACGATCTCGGCGTGCTCCCGCCGCAGCCGGGCGAGGAGGTCGCGCGCCCTGGCGAGGTCTCGCGCCCGCCTGCCCCTCGCGTCCAGCGACTTCTCTAAGTCCGCCGCCCGGGCGTCGAGGGCGTCGTAGTCCCGCTTCCGCGCCTCCTGAAAGAGCTCGATCAGCTGGGCGTCGCTGAGCCCCTCGAATCGCTCGACTCGAAACAGCAGGGCGTCGCCCTTGGCCTGCTCGACCTCTTGAGCGAGCCACTGAAAGGCCTCGACGCAGTCGTCGCGCGCGGGCAGGACGTGCACGCCCCCCTTGGGGACGATGGCGCCAAGGGCGCGCAGCCGCCGCCAGACAGCGACCCGCGGGCTCGACCGCCCCGCAGACGGGAGGGAGTAGGAGAATACGACCCAGGACATTTTGGCGTTGACAAGCGTATCATATGTTGCTATTGTTTGCAATAGATATTACATCCATACGCTCACGTCGACCATCTCGGGAATGAGAAAGGGGATCCCTCATGCGTAGGCACATCGCTCCGATTGCCTGCAAGCCCTGGGCCCTGAACGGGCTCTCTGAACGGCTCATCGTGAGTCACTACGAGAACGCTTACGGAACTGCCGTCCGGTCCCTGAATGCGATCCGCGACGAGCTGAACGCCCTCGACCTCGCGGCCGTGCCGGGGTACCGGATCCGGGCCCTGAAGCACGAAGAGCTCGCCGCCGCGGGGTCGGTGGCGCTCCACGAGTTGTACTTCGGCAGCTTGGGTGGTGATGGCGCGGTCCTCTTCACGGGCTCCGGCGCGGGCTCGACGATCGCCGCGTGCATGTCGGGCGCGCTGGAGCAGCAGTTCGGCAGCGTCGCTGCCTGGCGGCGAGAGTTCGTCGCCATCGCCCAGGCCCTCGGGGGCGGGTCCGGCTGGGTCCTGCTGAGCTGCTCACGCCCGGATGGGAGACTCTCCAACCAGATCGTCTTCGATCACTCCCAGGCCATGATGGATACTGTTCCGGTGCTCGCGCTCGACATGTACGAACACGCGTACAGCCTCGACTTCGGCGCGAACGCCTCCGCCTACATCGACGCCTTCATGCGGAACATCGACTGGACGGCGGCCGGCGACCGGCTGATGGAGGCGGGCAGCCAGGGCTCGCCGAGGCGAGAGGACATGGCCGACATTCCCCCGCCCTCGGTCTCCGTTGAGGAGCTCTCCGCGGAGCTCGCGAAGGGCGGCCGGATCCAGGTGATCGATGCCCGACCCAAGCACTACTTCTCGCGCAGCACGGAGATGATGCAGGGGGCGATCTGGAGGGACCCGGATCGCGTGGACGAGTGGTCGAAGGAACTCTCGTCCGGCACTCCCGTCTTCGTCTACTGCGCGTACGGGTACCACGTGGGCTGCGGCGTCACAGCGGCGCTCCGCGAGCGCGGGTTCGAGGCGAAGTACATTCGAGGCGGCCTGGCTGCGTGGTACGCCGCGGGCGGCGAGCGGGCGCTGAAGCCCCAGAGCAAAGCGTGATGGAGGTGGCGGACATGAAATGGGTCACACGCAAGAACGCACACGTCGACCGGATCGCCTGCCCGTGGCTCATCCGGCGTTTCGTGGACCGGGAGGCTCAGTTTCTCTTCGTGGCCGCCGAGCAGGTGGCCGCCGCGGCGGAGCGCGAGGGCGCCATCCCGTTCGACGTCAAGGGGGTGGAGTTGGGCCATTTCGGCGGGCGCTGCAGCTTCGAGTCCATCCTCCTGAAGTACCATCTCACCGATCCGGCCCTTGACCGGCTGGGCAAGATCGTGCATGGCGCGGACATCGCCGAGGACGTCGGGATCGCGCCGGAGGCGGCCGGGCTCAAGGCGATCGCCCACGGCTTCGCCCTGGTGCACGGCGAGAACGACCACGAGAAGATCCGCCTCGAGACGCCGCTCTACGACGCCTTGTATGCGTGGTGCCAGCGGCAGGTGGCCGAAGGGCGGTAGCATGCGGTGACACTGGCCCTGGTCCGGTCAATAGACTTCCCGCGCCACCCGTGGGGCGGGTTCGACCACGGCGACGTGCACCTCCGGACGGGACGGGTGTTCGTCGCGCATACTGCAGTAGGGACCGTTGAAGTCCTCGACGGCGAGCGCGGCGCCCACCACGCCACGATTCCGGGCTGCCCGGAAGCGAGCGGCGTGCTGTGCGCCCAGGGGGAAGGTCTCGTCTTCGCCGCCGCCCGGGGTGCCGGGAAAGTCCTCGTGATCGAGGCGGCGTCGGGCGAGGTGGTGGAGGAAGTGGCCGTGGGGCCGAAGCCCAACGGCCTTGCGTGGGACCCGCAGCGTCAGCAGGTTCTGGTTGCTGACGTGGGCGATTTCCGCGCGAGGCTCGTTGATCTTCAGGCTGGGCGCGTGGTGACCGAGACCGCGTTGCCGGGCAGGCCGCGCTGGTGTGTGTACGATTCCCTTGGTGATCGGTTCCTGGTCAACGTTCGAGATCCGGCATCCGTCGCCGTCCTGGCTGCGGACACCCTCGCACCGCAGGCGCAGTGGCCGGTGTCCTCAGCCGGGCCGCACGGGCTCGACCTCGACGCGGAGCACGGCCGGGCGTTTGTCGCCTGCGATGGCGGCAAGGTCATCTCGCTTGACCTTGAAACGGGGCGGGAAGTGGCGGGTGTGGCCATCGCGGGGGAGCCCGACGCGATTTGGTACAATCCCGATCGATCGCACCTGTACGTCGCTATTGGACAACCGGGGCTCGTCGACGTCGTCGACACCCGCGAGATGGCGCTCGCGCAAGCGCTTCCGACGGAGGCGGGCGCGCACACCACCGCTTTTGACCGCACCAGACAGCGCCTCTACGTGTTCCTCCCGCAGAGCTGCCGGGCGGCCGTGTACGAGGAGGTTCAAGCACGCGATGCTCGTTAGGGGACGACGAGTTCTCGGACATCGCGTGGCTCTCGGCGCGTTCGCCGCGCTGAGCCTCGCGGTGTTCTGTTCAACGGTCCGCGCCTCGCAGGCGCCTCTCTCGACGCTCCGAGACGTGCCGCTCCCGGGGCCCGCCTCGCGGTTCGACTATGCGAGCCTCGACGAGGCACGCGGCCGGCTCTACATCGCCCACCTGGGGGCCGGCACGATCGTTGTCTTCGACACTCGCGGATCGCGGGTGGTGGCCGAGATCCCGGCCGTCGCCGCGGTGCACGGCGTTCTGGCCATTCCGTCGCTCGGGCGTGTGTACGCGACCGCGACGGGGACCAACGAGGTTGTCGCGATCGACGAAGCGACGAACCGCATCATAGCCCGGATGCCCGGCGGCGAGTATCCCGACGGGATGGCCTTTGATCCGATCACCGAAAGGTTGTTCGTGTCCGACGAATCAGGAGGCACGGACACGGTGATCGACGTCCGGGCCAACCGCGTCGTGCAGGAGATCGCGCTTGGCGGGGAAGCGGGCAATACCGGGTACGATTCTGTCTCGTCCCGCGTCTTCGTGGCCGTCCAGACCCGGAACGAGCTCGTTGAGATCGATCCGGCCACAGCCGACATCGTGGCGCGCCATAGCCTGCCCGGCTGCCGCCACGCCCACGGGCTCCTTATCGACGCTCGGCGTCGGTTGGCATTCATCGCGTGCGACGGCAACGCGACGCTCCTGGTATTCGATTTACAGGTCAGGCGCGTCATCGGTACCCAGTCCGTTGGGCCTGACCCCGATGTGCTCGCCTTGGACGCAGGGTTGCATTGGCTATACGTCGCCGCGGAGAGCGGCATCGTGACGGTTTTTGCCGAAGGCGCGGACAGCCTCCAGAAACTTGGCGAGATCCGCGCTGGATATGCTCATGTCGTGGTCGTCGACTCGACGGACCACCGCGTCTATCTGCCGCTGCAAAACGTCGGTGGCCATCCCGTCCTGAGAATCGCCATGCCCACCAAGTAACCACATGACGGAGGGATCCACATGAGCCGGGGAGACGGCGTTCGACGGGTCCCCATTCGGGATCTCGTCATGTACTATCTCCGTCTCGGCGCCATTGGCTTCGGTGGTCCCGTGGCCCTGGTCGGGCAGATGGAGAAGGAACTCGTTCAGGAGCGGGGGTGGCTCACGAAGGACGAGTTCCGCGAGGGGGTGGCGGTGTGCCAGTCGCTCCCGGGGCCGCTCGCCATCCAGGTGGGCATCTTCATTTCCTACATCCGCGGGGGTTTCTGGGGGGCGTGGGCCGGCGGCTGGGCCTTCATCCTCCCCAACTTCATCTTCGTGGCAGCGCTGGGCGCGCTGTTCGTCTATTTTGGCGATCTTCCGCCGGTCAAAGCGATCTTCTACGGGGTGAGCCCGGCGGTGATCGCCATGATCCTGTACTCCTGTTACCGGCTGGCGGCGCTGGGCATGGAGGATCGCCTGCAGTGGGGGATCGCGGCGGCGTGTCTGGCCATCACGCTGGCCCTGCGCGCGGAAGTGGCGCTCCTCTTCATCGCCTCCGGGGTGATCGGCATCCTCTGGTACGGGACGCTCCTCCGGAGGTGGCGCGCCCCCGCGCTGCCGCTGCTCGCCGCGCTGCCGCCCGCGGCTGCGGGTGCGCCGGGCGCCGGGATCCTGGGCAAGCTCCTCGTGTTCTTTCTCAAGGCCGGGTCCCTGACGTTCGGCAGCGGCTTGGTGATCGTGCCTTTTCTTGAGAACGGTCTGGTCCGGCAGACCGGATGGCTCAACGAGCGCCAGTTCCTCGTCGCCGTGGCGATGGGGATGCTCAGTCCCGGCCCCGTCGTCATCACCGCCACGTTTGTGGGCTACCTCGTCGCGGGCTTCTGGGGATCGGTCATCTCCACGGTAGGCATCTTTCTTCCCTCGTTCCTGCTGGTCCTGATCGTGGCGCCCATCCTGATCCGGCACCGCGGCAACCGCAACGTGCAGGGGTTTGTCAAAGGCGCTTATGCCGCGGCGATCGGGACGATCCTGGGGGCGGCGGTGCTGCTTGGGAAGATTGCGATTGGCGACTGGCTGACCGCTCTGATCGCGCTTGTCAGCCTCGTGGCGCTGGCCCGCCGGAAAGTCAGCAATCCTGCGCTGGTCGCCGTGGCGGCGGCCGTCGGCCTGGTCGGCTTCTCGATCTTGAAGCCGGCGTGGGTCTTTGTGAAGTGATGCTGAGGGAGGTGGGAGAGTTGGACGCGGCTGAGAGAACCGTGGTGTTTGTTTGCCTTCACGGCGCCGCCAAGAGCATCATCGCGGCCGCCTACCTGCGGCGCCTGCTGGAGGACGCCGGTGGTCCTCGCGCCGCTGCGCGTGCCCCTCGATCTCCCGCGTGATGTCCCGCGGCGTTCATGCGGGTGCGCAGGTCACCGGATCCGGTCCTTCGGCCTTCCGGCGTCCGGCCCTCTCCGGGCCCGTCCGGGTGAGAACGTCGTCTCAGTCCCCGAAAGGGCCCGCGGATCGGTCGACGGAGGACGGATGTTCAGACTGCTCGGCTTGGCAATGTTGCAACCAAGGGCGAGGGGCCGGGATCAGTGAATTCTGGGGGGAATCCCGGGCCTGAGCCAGCGATCTCGGATTCTCGCAGGCTTTCAAAAATTTCCTCCAATTCCCAGCAGGAGAAAAGTAAAGAATGTCGTATATAGGGAATGCGAGGGGGAAGAGCAGGCCCCTGAAATCACGAAATCTGGAAAGGAGGGCCTCTTCCGTGGCGAAGAAGAAGAAGTCAGCCAAGAAGGGCAAGCGGTAACCTCGCATTCGCATTAGGCAACATACAGGGGGCACTGCTCTTCGGAGCGGTGCTCCCTGTGGTTTTCCCGCGGGCGGCCCGAGACACGTCCTGGCTCACCTGACAGCCGGGGGAGGCGCCGGCCGACCGCAGGAAGTTCCGCGGCCCTGACTGAACTGTTGGTCCGTGGCCGACCCCAGGATTGAGAAACTCGCCCGCGTCCTCGCCCACTACTCCCTCCGGCTCAGAAAAGGACAGCTGGTCCGGATCCGCGGCTCGTCCCTGGCCGCCCCCCACATCGCCGCCGCGTACAAGGAAGCGCTGGCCGCGGGCGCCTTCCCGGCGGTCCGTGTCGATCCGGAAGGGCTGGAGGAGATCTACTACAGGACCGCGACCGACGAGCAGCTCCGCTTCATCTCCGATCTGGACCGTTTGGAGGTCGAGAAGGTCGAGGCCGACCTCCGGTTCCTCGGCTCGTTCAACACCCGCGCCCTCACGCGGGTGCCCCCTGGGCGGATGGCGCTGCGGCGTGAGGCGATGCGGGACCTGAGCCGGCGGTTCATGGAGCGGGCGGGCCGGGGGGAACTACACTGGTGCCTGACGCAGGTGCCGACCCAGGCCGATGCTCAGGAAGCGGAGATGTCGCTGGCCGAGTACGAGGAGTTCGTCTACACCGCGGGCCACCTCGACCGCGACGACCCGGTTGCCGCCTGGGAGGCGGTCGCTCGCGATCAGGCCGGCATCGCCTCGCTCCTCGAGTCGATCAAGACCCTGCGCATCGTGGGCCCGGACACCGACCTGATCGTCTCCGTGGCGGGGCGCCACTGGATCAGCGCGGCCGGCGAGCGCAACTTCCCGGACGGCGAGGTCTTCACCGGGCCCGTCGAGGACACGACTCGGGGGACGGTGCGGTTTACGTTTCCGGCGATCTACGGGGGCCGGGAGGTCACCGACGTGCGCCTCGTGTTTGAGGGAGGACGGGTCACCGAGGCGACGGCCGCGAAGGGCCAGGATTTCCTTCGGGCGATGCTGGACCTGGACGCGGGGGCGAGAACGCTCGGCGAGTTCGCGTTCGGCCTGAATTACGACATCCAGCAGTTCACCCGCAACATCCTCTTTGATGAAAAGATCGGTGGGACGCTCCACATGGCCCTGGGAGCGGCCTACCCTGAGACGGGCGGCCGGAACGTCTCCGGGCTGCACTGGGACATGATCCTCGAATTGCGAAACGGCGCCGAAGTCTTCGGGGACGGCGAAGTGTTCTACCGGAACGGCCGGTTCCTTACGCAGGCGCCGGCCGCCGGGGCTTCGACCACCGCGCCGGCCCCCCGGGTCACCCCGTCGCGAAAGCCTGCTCCACGCGGTTGATCAACGCTTCGAATTCCTTCTGCGTCTGCTCGCTGACCTCGTCGGCCATCTCGGCGAATCGCGGCCCTTCCATGGCCTTCACCTGGATGTTGGAGAGCATCTGGCCTTCGATCTCGCGCAGCAGCTCCAGGATGTCCTCTTTGGGATAGGGCCCCCACTCCTTCGCCAACAGCCGCTCCACGAACTCGCCGAGCGGCTGCACCTCCTCCTGGCACACGGTCTGGTAGAGCTCCCATAGTTGCTCGTTCACGCGGTGACCCCCCGAGGGACATCCTGTTCGGGATATACTAGGAACGGCGCCTGCGATCCCCTGCCGGCGCCGCCGGCGGGAAGGAGTCCCTCGTGCGGAAGTACTTTTGCCTCCGATGCGGCACGCGCCTGCGGCGCGTCCGTAAAGCGGGACGGACTCGCCCGGTCCTCACATGCCCCCGGTGCGGGTGGATCAACTGGGACAACCCCGCGCCCACGGCCTCGGTCCTCATCCTGCGTCGAGGCCGCGTGCTGCTGGTCCGGAGAGCGTTTGCGCCCGCCCGCGGGGCCTGGGATACCCCCGGCGGATTCATCGAGCCGGGGGAGACGGCCGAGCAGGCGGCGCGTCGAGAAGCGCGCGAGGAGCTTGGGGTGGCCGTGCGCCTGGAGCGTATCCTGGGGATCTACCCGGACGTCTACGGCCCGGAGAAGCGCCCGTCGCTCAATATCTACTATGTCGCGCGGATACGGGGGAACGGGTCGGCCGTGCGCGCCGGAGACGATGCGGCGGCCGTGGCCTGGTTCCCCCTGAGCGCGCTGCCGCGGCGAATGGCGTTCAGCAACAACCGGCTGGCGCTGCGGCAGATCAAGCGCGACCTCGGCGTGCGCTAGCGCCTCCCGCCAAGCGTAAGAATTGCTCCATCCTGGCCGCGATCGCCTGCAGGTCGCGCATCACGGGAGAACCGTGACCCCGTCGGGGGCCAGGCAGAAATCCCATTCGGCCAGGCCGCCGTCCGTCAGCACCCAACATGTGCCCTGCGCGATGGTTAGTTCCGTCATCGTGTCCTCTGCCGCACTCCAACCCGCCTGAATCGCCCACGACACGAACAGCGGCTGCCCTTGTGGTGGCGGGGGCGGTGGTGGCGGGGGCGGCGGCGGGGGTGGTGGCGGCGGTGATGGCGCCGTTCCGGTCCCAAGCACCAACGGCCCGGTCGAACCTCCGCTCCAGGTGAAGTTGATGAGCGCCGCATAACCGCCGGCCGCGGTGGGGCTGAAGCCGACGACGATCGTCTGGCTCCCGCCCGGGCCCAGGAAGAACATGTTGCCGAAGGCCACGCTGAACGGGGCCGTGGTCGACACTGCACCGCTGATATCACTCCCCCCTAGGTTGGTGATGATGAACGAACGATATGCCGATCCCCCCACAGCCACCGACCCGAAGTCCTGGACGGGCGGGGTAAAGGACAGGGAGGCCGGGGGCGGAGGAGGGACGGGGGAGGTGGCGCCGGAGAGGACGTTGGCCGTCGCCGCATTGATGGCGTCGATATCCGCGCCGACGTCCTTGCCGTCGGTGCCGGCATTCTTGTACGGGCTGGAGGCGGCGAGACGGTAGTCGCCGCCGGCGTAATTGACGAAGCCCACATCCGCCGGCGTCGAAGGGAAGAAGTTGTTGGACGGATAGCTGGGGAGGCTCCCCCCAATCAGCGCGTTGCCGGCGAACACCCAGCCGGGGAAGGAGGTGTTCAGGGTCGCGAGCGGATTCCCCGCGGTGCCATCCCCGCTCACCCCCTGGTTGTTGGGGGTGAGGTCATTGGTGTAGACGAATCCGGTGTTCGGCGCACCGGTGCTCACCTGCGCGTAGACCGGGCTCTCCGTCTGGAAGGCGGTGTTGTGGTCAATGACGACGTTCGCCGCCCCGTCGCGCAGTTGGAACAGGCGTCCGACGGAGCCGCCGTTGGCCGCGAAGGCGCCGATGTCGATGAACAGGTTGTTTTGGATGAGCACCCGCTGGAGCTGCTGGCTGGGGGAAAGAGTGTCCCACCCTCGCATATGGACGCCCGCCGTCGAGTGGCGGACGATATTGTGCGTGAACGTGATATCCTGCACGGTCGCCCACGGCATGCTGCCGTTCTGGTCGGCCGGCGTCAAGGAGAGAGCAAACCCATTCTGGTTGCCGCCCTTCCAGTTGGACTCGAAGATGTTGCCGTCGACCAGCACCCGTTGGGCGTTCGTCAACTCGAGGAAGTTCTTGACGACCCATGGGGTCCCGGCGTACGCCGGATCGCCCACCCGCCACGACAGCGGTCTGGCGAAGTAGTTGCCCCGGATCTCAATGTCGGACGCGACGAGGTTCGAGATCGTCGGGATCCACCCCCCGAAGCCGACCCCTGTCGCGGCCCCCTCGAGATAATTGTTCACGATCCTGAACGGGCCCGGGCCGTTCTGGCTTTCGATTGCCAGCGCGTCGCCGGTGGTGAGCTTGAAGTCGGAGAGATAGGAGTCGATCACGGCCGTTGAGGCCGAGTCCATCAGGATGCCGCGCTGGGCTCCCGCCGCCGGATCCCCGTGCATGTAGCAGCGGTCAAAAATGAGGTTGGTCGGGAGCGCCTGAGCGGACGTCTCGCCGCTCCCCAAGTGGACCAGCGAGTACTGAGGCCCGCTCACCAGGCCGGGCGTGGGCGCGAATTCGATCCCGATGAACCGGTACTGGTGCGCGCCGGAGGCCGTCTGGATCGCGGCCGACCCGGAGGCGAGGATCTTGGGCATCAGGCCGGCGAGGGCCGGGGAAATGCGGTTCCCAGGGACGGGCAGGCTCGAGAGGGCCGAGGACTGGATATAGATCCAACCGGCGCCGGCCTTGTTGGGCAGGGTGAACGGCCCGGTGTACGACGCGCCCGCCGCCAACTGAATGGTGTCGCCCGGGTTGGCGCTGTTGAGCGCGGCCTGAAAATCGCCTCCTGCTGGGACGGCGATCGTGTTGCCCAACGAGGGGCTGTAAGTCGTGTCGAGATATACTTGCGGCAGCGCTGCTTGGGGTAATGACTGAATGACGCTCTGGGCCTCGGCAGCGAGCCGCATGGGAAGGAGCACGGGAGTAGAGGCCGCCGTGACGAGAAGGAAAAAACAGGCGACGGAGGCGCGAACATAGGTCCGTAAGGACATCCGGCGCTCCTGGCTGCTGTACACGCCTTGATAGTCCAGGATCTCCTATCGAGGATAAACCCCAACGCTATCGGTCAACATCGGGGAAAATACGCAGGAGAATATCGGGAAGATTCCTCAGACTTGCCGGACTAGTGGCCCTCCAGGTACTTCTCGACGTCCATCGCCGCCATGCACCCAAACGCGGCCGCGGTGACGGCCTGCCGGTAGCGGTGGTCGTGGACGTCGCCAGCGGCGAAGACGCCCTCCACGCTCGTCCTGGTGCGCTCCTTGAGGACCACGTACCCTTGATCGTCGAGGTCGATCTGCCCCCGGAACAGTTCCGTGTTTGGATGGTGCCCGATGGCCACGAAGAGGCCGTCGACCCGGAACGGCCGCTCCCGGCCCGTCTCGACGTCTCGGAGCTGCAGGCCGGAGA
>DATHLI010000098.1:0-34453 GCA_035488355.1 bacterium
TCACGTTGCTGGAAATGGCGTCCGCGTACGGGGTATTTGCCAGCGGGGGAGTGCGGGCGGCCCCGATGGCCATCCTCAAAGTGACCGACTCGAAGGGGAATGTCCTCGAAGACAATGTGCCGCAGCGCACCGTCGTCCTCAGCCCCGAGGTCGCCTACATGATGACCGACCTCCTCAAGGGTAACGTCCGGCGGGGCACGGGCGCCGCGGCCAATCTCGGGATCCCCCAGGGCGGCAAGACCGGGACGACCGACGACTACCGGAACGCCTGGTTCATCGGGTTCACGCCGGCGATCGTGACGGGGGTGTGGGTGGGGAACGACGACAACTCTCCGATGAAGAAGGTGACGGGCGGCGCCCTTCCGGCCCAAATCTGGGCGGCGTTCATGAAGCCGGTGACGGACACGATGCCGAAGACCGACTGGCCGCGTCCGGCCGGGGTCGTCGACGCGGTCACGTGCGGCACGACCGGCCTGCTGGCCGCTTCCGACTGCCCGGACCCTCACCCCGAGTTGTTCATCAAGGGCACGGAACCGACGACCGTCGATCAATCACACGGCACTGCGGCGCCATCGGGTGCGGCGGGGCCGTCCACGGCGGCGGCCGCCGGCCAGATGGCCGCGGGCCAGGCCACGGCCGTTGCGTCGTCTCCGTCGTCGTCGCTCCCGCTGACCGTGACCTCCCCCCGGACCGGGTCCCAGGTCTCAGCGCCGTTCCTGGTCAAAGGCACGACGCGCGCAGGGGCGGCCGTCCATGTCGCCGTCCAGCTGAAGGCCGGGTTCCTGAATGTGCGGGTGGCGGACGCTGATGCTCCCGTCGATGCGTCGGGAAACTTTGCGTACCTTGTGAACCCCGCAGTCAAGCCCGTCGGCGGAACGTTCACGATCGTGGTGAGCGCGGCCGCCGGCCAGGACACCGCCTCGACGGCTGTCTCGGTGCAGGAGCAGTAGACGGGCGGCCGGGCGCGGGACTATAGTGGAGGCTGCCCCCGGGTCGTGGTGCGGGGATCCCAGGCCTTTCGAGTCGCCCCGGCGGATGTTCGGGGCGGGCAGGCGGGATCCGGGAAGCGAGGGATAGGCTGTGTCCGGACACTCCAAGTGGCACAACATCAAGATCAAGAAGTCCAAGGTCGACCAGCAGCGCGGCAAGCTGTTCAGCAAGCTGGCGCGGGAGATCATCATCGCCGCGAAGGAAGGCGGCGGGGATCCGTCCGGCAACATGCGGCTGCGGGCGGCCGTCGAGCGGGCGCGCGAGGCCAGCATGCCCAACGACAACATCCAGCGGGCGATCCAGCGGGGAGCCGGCGGGGCAGAAGGGGCGGCGTACGAGGAGATCCTCTACGAGGGCATGGCCCCCGGCGGGGTCGCGGTGCTCGTCCGCGCGCAGACCGACAACAAGAACCGGACGGCCTCGGAGATCCGGAACATCTTCGCGAAGGGGGAGGGGACCCTCGGCGCGTCGGTGGGATGGCTGTTCGAGCAGAAGGGCCTCATCACCGTCAGCAAAGCGTCGGCGTCCGAAGAAGAGGTGCTCTCCAAGGCCGTCGAGGCGGGCGCCGAGGATGTGAAGGCGACCAGCGACGAGTACGAGATCACCACCGCCCCGGAACATTTTGCCGCCGTGCGTCAGGCGCTGGAGAAGGCGCGGTACAAACTGACGTCGGCGGAGATCACGATGGTGCCGAAATCGACGGTGCCGCTCGAGGGCAAGGAGGCGCAGCGGGTGCTGCGGCTCATGGAGGCCCTCGAGGATCACGATGACGTCCAGAACGTGTACGCCAACTTCGACATCCCGGACGAAGTGCTCGAGCAGGTCGGGTGAGGGGAGCGGCCATGGGAATCCGCGAGGCGGTGCAGCCGGCGTTTCAGCTGTGCTGGGGGACGGTCCGCAAGAACGTTGATCTGATGCCCGATACCGCGCTGAACTTCAAGCCGGAGGGGCTGGAGACCCGATCGTTTCGCGAGGTCGCGCTGCACATGGCGAACTCCTGCG
The DNA here is from genome assembly GCA_035488355.1 of bacterium. Taxonomy (GTDB): domain Bacteria; phylum Sysuimicrobiota; class Sysuimicrobiia; order Sysuimicrobiales; family Segetimicrobiaceae; genus Segetimicrobium. Next base: position 1,993 of record DATHLI010000098.1, read on the forward strand.
CGACCTTCGGGGAGAACATCGGGAAGACCGCGTGGGAGCGGATCGCGGCGTTTCCGCCGGAGTCGCACGTCAGCAAGGCGCAGGTGCTGGCGGCGCTCACCCAGGCGGGGGACCGGTTTGCGTCGGGGCTGAGCCGTCTGACCGACGAAGAGGCCGGTCGGGTCGTGCGCACCCCCTGGGGCGCCGAGCTCCCGCAGGGACAGCTGATCGCCGGCCACGTGCCGCACATGATGTACCACAACGGCCAGATGACGATCTATCTGCGGATGCGCGGGATCAAGCCGTTCTTCCTGGCGCGATAAGCGCGGGCCGACGATCAATTTCGAGGGGGCCGGAGGAACAGGACCGGCAGGCGGCGAACACTGGTTCGGGTCATCGGTCCGCGAGACACAGCCAACGGCACAAGCGGCGTTTCGACGGAGCAGCGCGTGCGCATTCTCGGGATTGATCCTGGCCTGCAGCGTACGGGATACGGACTCGTCGAAGGATCACCCGGAGGGCCGATCCTCGTCGAGGCCGGCGTCATCCAGACCGACATCCGCCGCTCGCTCGCCGACCGGCTGCACGAACTTCACGCCGGCCTCACCGGCGTCGTGGCGCAGGGCCGTCCGGAGGCCGTCGCGCTGGAGGATGTGTTCGCCCACCCCCGGTTTCCCCGCACGGCCATCGTCATGGGGCACGTCTGCGGGGTGATCTGCCTTGCGGCCGCGCAGGCCGGGGTGCCGGTGGATGCCATTCCCCCCGCGTCGGTGAAGCGCGCGGTGGTCGCGTCCGGCCGGGCCGGGAAGCGGCAGGTGCAGCGGATGGTGCGGCTGCTGCTCGAGCTGGCGGAGGATCCGGGGACCCACGTCGCCGATGCGCTCGCTCTGGCGCTCGTGGCCCTCTCGCGCCGGGGGCTTCCGTTGGGACGCCTCCTGGCCGTCCGAGGCTCGGCGTGATCGCCTTTCTGCGCGGTCGCGTCCTGCGGCGCCTCGAGCAAATGGTCGTGGTCGACTGCGGCGGCGTGGGATACGAGGTGCACCTGCCGGGCTTCATGCGGGACGCGGCCCCGCGTCTGGCCGACGGCCTGGGCGAGACCGTCGAACTGCACATCTCCTACCATGTGTCGCCGAATCAGCCGCGGCCGCTCCTCGTCGGATTCCTCCGGGGGATCGAGCAGGAGTTCTTCGAGCGGTTCATCACCGTGGACGGCGTGGGGCCGACGAAGGCGATGAAGGCGCTGGTCCATCCCATTGAGACGATCGCCGATGCGATCGAGCGAAAGGACACGGCCTTCCTTCGCCACCTGCCCGGGATCGGCGAACGGACGGCGGAGAAGATCGTGGCGGCGCTGCACGGCAAGATGGCCAAATATGCCCTCCTCCACTCGGAGGCCCCGGCGACCCCGGAGGCCGCGCCGGCGGACTTCCGCGAGGAAGTCCTGGAGGTCCTGACCCAGCAGCTCGGTCACCGCGCCGCGGAAGCCCGTCAGATGGTCGAGCAGGCGCTCAAGCGCAACCCGGGCATCGCATCGGCCGAAGATCTGTTCCAGGAGGTCTACCGGGCCGAGCGGGGGGTGCCGGCGTGAGCACGGCCGGCCGCCTCGGCGAGGAAGGACAGCCCCCCGGGGCGGTGCGCCGCGACGGCGGGGGCGGAGACGACGAGCAGTTCATCCGGAGCCTCAGGCCGGCGAGATTGGACGAGTGCATCGGCCAGGCGCGGGTGGTGAGCGGTCTCCGCATCAGCCTTCAGGCCGCGCGGGAGCGGGGGGAGGCGCTCGACCACGTCCTGCTGCACGGGCCCCCGGGGCTCGGCAAAACGACCTTTGCGAACGTCATCGCCGCGGAGATGGGGACGGGCATCGTCACCACCTCGGGTCCTGCGGTGGAGCGCGGCGGGGACCTCATGGGGATCCTCACCAACCTGAGCCGGGGCGATATCCTGTTCATCGACGAGATCCACCGGCTGCCGCGGGCCGTGGAAGAGTTCCTCTATCCGGCGATGGAGGATTTCTGCGTCAACTTCACGATCGAGAAGGGCGCCCACGCCCGCACCCTGCGGTACGCGCTCAAGCCGTTTACGCTGGTGGGCGCGACGACGCGCGCCGGCCTCCTCTCGTCTCCCCTGCGCGAGCGCTTCGGCATCGCCCACCACCTGGATTTCTATCCGGTGGACGAACTGACCCGGGTGGTCGCGCGGTCCGCCTCGATCCTCGCGGTCGACGTCACGGAGGAGGGCGCGGTGGAGATTGCGCGCCGCGCGCGGGGGACGCCCCGCATCGCGAACCGGCTGCTGCGCCGCGCGCGGGACTACGCTCAGGTCCGCGCCCAGGGGCGGATCACGGTGGAGGTCGCCCGCGAAGCGCTGGAGTTCGAAGGGGTGGATCCCCTCGGGCTCACGGCCCAGGACCGCGAGCTGCTGCGAACGATCGTGCAGGTGTACAACGGCGGCCCGGTGGGGATCGAAGCGCTCGCCGCCACCCTCAACGAGGAGGTCGACAGCCTCGAGGAGATGGTTGAGCCGTTCCTGTTGAAGATCGGGCTGCTGACCCGCACCCCGGGGGGCCGGCGGGTGACCCCGCAGGCGTGCGACCACCTGGGCGTGCCGACGCCGGACCGCAGCCATCGGAGCCAGGGCGCGTTGTTTGCATGACGGTCTCGACGTTCGGGCGCGTCTTGGTCGGGCTCGGGCTGGCCGTCGCCATGCTCGGCGCGGTGTTGTGGCTGTTCGGCGGCCTGCCGCGCCTCCCCGGCGACATCTACGTGCAGCGCAAGGGGTTCACCCTCTACATTCCCATCGCGACCGGCCTCCTGCTCAGCCTCCTCCTGACGTTTCTGCTGAACGTGTTGTTCGTGCGCCGATGATGCGGCGGGTGGTCGCGGCGGCGCTGGCCGCCTCCTTTTTCTACGCCGGCGCAGGCGCGCGGCGCCCCGCCCTGGCGTTCGAGCCCCCCCTGATCCGGGTCGGCGTCGCGGTCGAGCAGCCGGCCATCCGAGTCGACGCCGGTGCGCCGATCACCGCGGCCGATGTGACCCGGGGGAGCAGCGCGGTCCTCGAGGCCGGTTCATGGCAATTCGAGCCCACGCCGTCCGGGATGGTGGTGTCCGGGACGGCGCTGGGACCCATGGTCCGGCTGACCGCGGAGAAGGGATTCCTGAGCGCCAACGGTCAGCCGTATCGGGGCGTCATCGAACTCCGGCGCACCTCCGCCGCGCGGCTCACGGCGATCAACGAGGTGAGCATCGAGCAGTACCTCTACGGCGTGATCAAGGGCGAAATCGATCCCCGCTGGCCGCCGGAGGCGGTCAAGGCGCAGGCGGTGGCGGCCCGGACGCTGGCGTTTGAAAACCTGGTCTCGTCCCGCGCCAAGTACCCGAGCGAGGGGTATGTGCTGCGGGCGACGACCGATTCCCAGGTGTACCTGGGCGTGGCCGGCGAGGATCCGGCCGCGCTCGCCGCCGTGGACGCGACGCGGGGGATCGTGGCGACCTTCCAGGGCAAGCCGATCTTCGCCGCCTACCACTCGAATTCCGGAGGCCACACGGAGGACAGCGAGAACGTCTGGGGGACGCCCCACCCATACCTGCGGGGGGTGCCGGATCCCTACGCGCTCGACGAGCCCGGCACGCAGTGGACGGCCCGGCTTTCCCTCTCCACCATCGAGGCGGATGTGCGCCGCCTCGGGGTGTACGCGACCGGGTTGGTGGCGATCGAGCCCGGCCGCGTCACGGCGTGGGGCCGGGCGGTCACCGTGCGGCTGCTCGAAGAAGGGGGACGGACCCAGGAGATCGGCGCCAACCAATTCCGTCTTGCGGTGGGCCCCGGCGTGATTCGCAGCACGATGTTTATCATCACCAGAGACGGGGCCGACATGAATTTCGCCGGGCGGGGGTCCGGGCACGGCGTCGGCCTCGATCAGTGGGGCGCCCGGGCCATGGCCGTCCAGGGGTTCACCTTCGAGCAGATCCTGAGCTACTACTACACGGGGATCGCGTTCGAACGACGGTTCTGAGGACCCCATCCCGCGTGGGGGCGCTGAAGCTCGCGGACTTCGACTACCTCCTGCCCCGGGAACTGATCGCGCAGGTTCCCGCGCGGCCGCGGGACAGCGCGCGCCTCCTCGTGCTCGACCGGGCGACCGGGGGGGGCGCGCACCGGGTGTTCCGCGAGCTGCCCGAGTACCTCCGGCCGGCCGATGTCCTGGTGCTCAACGACACCAGAGTCCTGCCCGCCCGCCTGCGGGCCCGGCGCCCCACCGGGGGGACCGTGGAGGTGCTGCTGCTGCGCCCCACCGCGAACGGCGTCTGGGAGGCGCTGATCAAGCCCGCGCGGCGCGTCCGGCAGGGCGCGCGCCTCGTCTTCGCGCCGGGCGTGTTGGAGGGCGTCGCGGGCGAGCGGACGGCGGCCGGAACCCGGTTGATCGCGCTCGAGCATCACGGTGATCTTCTCGGGGTGCTGGACCAGGTGGGCGAGACGCCGATCCCCCCGTACATCGCACGGACGCCGGATGATCCCCGGGACTACCAGACGGTCTACGCGCGCGCCGCCGGCGCCGTCGCCGCGCCGACCGCCGGGCTGCACTTTACGGAGGGGCTGCTGGCCGCGATTCGCGAGCGGGGGCCGGCGATCGCGTTCCTGACACTGCATGTCGGCTGGGGCACGTTTCGTCCGATCACGGCGGAGGACGTGACGTCTCACCGGATGGAGGCGGAAGTCTATGAGGTGAGCCCGGAGGCGTCCGCGGCCATCAACGGAGCGCGCGCAAAAGGCGGGCGCATCATCGCCGTGGGGACCACCTGCGTGCGCACGCTGGAGTCCGCGGTGGACGACGCCGGCCGCATCCGCCCCGGCGCCGGCAGCGCCACGCTGTTCATCACGCCGGGGTATCGCTTCCGCGCCACGGACGTCCTGCTCACCAACTTCCATCTGCCCCGCTCGACGCCGCTCATGCTTGCCGGCGCGTTCGCGGGGCGCGAGCGCCTGCTCGCGGCGTACGCGGAAGCGATTCGCCGGCGGTACCGCTTCTACAGTTTCGGGGATGCGATGCTGATCCTCTGAGCGGCCCCGGCCGTCACGGAAGACGCGCCGCGGGCTTCCGGGAGGTCACTCCGGGGGGGCGAGCCGCGTCCACCCGCGCGTGTACGGGTTCCACTTCTCCAGAGGCCGGCCGAGGTAGTCGCGCCCCTCCACCTGATAGCCGGCGGCCAGGAGACGCGTGCGGGCCTCGGCGTAGTACCGGTAGTCGAGCTGCCAGGTGCCGCGCAGGGGATTGCGGTAGAGCCCGAGCCCGCCCAACAGCCGCTCGATGTTCTGCGCCTCCGAGTCGGCAGCCCGCAGTTCGACGCTCTGGGTGAGCGTGCCGAAGGCCTCCACGTTGGGAAACTGGGGGGCGGCAGGCGGAGCTCCCCCGGGGTTCGCCGCGGTCGCCCTCCCGGGTACCCCGGCCGCGGGCTTCGCGACGACCGGCGCGGCCCCCGCGGGGGCCGCCGGCGCCGGGGTCCCCGCTGCGGCCGGCGGGGTCGCGGCGGCGCGCTGCGCCTTGATGGCTTCGGCCTTCGCCTTCGCCGCGGCGATCTTCTCTTCGCGAGTCATTTCGGATTCGCCCATGTCGCTCTCGGGGAGAGATTCTTCACGGGCGCCTGCGGTCCCTGGAAACCTGGCCCGCGCCAGAGAGTCAGAGCGGGCCGGGCAGGTTAGCGGGGTCGTGCCTCGAGGAGATAGATCCCCGTGCCGGTGTACTGGCGGGAGCCGGCGACGCGGAACGCGCGCGCGAGCGCCGGAAACAGCTGAGCCTGCATGCTGCGGGTAAACGGGATGCTCACGATCAGCCACACCCGCGGGTGCTGCGTAGCCAGGTCCCGCGCCCGGAGATCCGTAAACGCGTGCTCCCGGTCGCCGTCTGGAACCAGATTGGCCGCGGTCAGGGTCAGCGACGGGTGTGGGTCACGATCATAGTACGTGAAGGCGGTCCTGGTCGCGTTGTTCACGTACAGAAAAAAGTCGCCGGGCTTCCCCTGGTGCTCGACCAGCGATGCCGCCGCCCGCCACTGGAAGTGGTTGAACCCGGGGTCGCTGTAGAGCCGGGCTAAGACCGGCACGCTGGTGAGCAGGACACCCACCGTGAGCACGGCCGCCACCCGCTCCCGCCACCCGCGGGTCCGCTCCGCGATCTCAACGATGCCCGCCGCGAGGAACGCGGCGTAGAACGGGACGAGAAACGCCAGCCACCTCGGGTAATAATAGTGGTTCGCCAGCGCGAGGGCGAACGTCGCGATGACCGTGACCATCGGCAGGAGTCCAAGGAGCGCAAGGCGCCGCCGGTCGGCGGCGAGGGCGGCCCCGCCCCGCCACAGGATCACGAGAAACGGCAGGAGGACGGCAAACTGTCCGCCGGGCCCCAGCGTGCCGGGGAACAGATAGTTCGCCATCCCGAAGAGCGAGCCTCCGAACGCGATCAGCCCGAGAAGGTCCCCGGGGTCGCGCGCGGTGACCGCGCTGCCCAGGCTCTGCAGGGTGCCGTGGAGGTGGAACGCCTGCGCCCACAGCGAGGGGATCCAGGGCGCGTACAGGACGGCCGCGGCCGCCGCGGCCGCCATCCACCGGGCCAGGCGTCCGCGCTCATACGCGGCCACCCAGATGCCGTGGGCCAGGAGGACCAGCGCCCCGATGTACTGCGTGTACACCATCAGCGCCGACGCGAGGACGTAGCCCGCCCACCGGATCGGCCCGCCCCGTTCGACGCTCGCGGCGAGCGCCAGCGTGGACGCCATGACGAGCGCGCCGAGGAGCGCGTACATTCTGGCTTCCTGCGAGACCATGATCTGGAAGGGCGACACCGCGACGAACAGCGCGCCGAGCAGGCTCACCGGTTCCGAGGAGACGCGGCGCGCCAGGCCGTAGGTCAGACCCACGGAGGCGAGACCGAAGCACGCCGACGGAAATCGAAACGCCGTCTCCCCCACGCCGGCGATCTCGGCCCAGGCCGTCATGAAGAGGTAGTAGAGCGGAGGATGGAACTCCACCGCCCGCAGCATCGGGAGGACGTCATGCCACCGGGCGCGGGCCATCGTGACGACCACGATCTCGTCGTACGAGAAGCTGGGCGCGCCGAGCATCGCGAAGCGAAGACCGGCGGCGACGGCGAGGATGCCGGCGAGGATCACCCGCGGGGTGAAGGCGTCGTGGGGAGAGGGCCCAGGCGGTCGCTGCGGGGACGGCGGGTCGGCTCGATGCATTGACCCGTCACCTTTCGGCCTCCCCGATATCCTCCCCTCCGCATGGTGGTATACTCCGAGCCGTGACCGTACGCTTCGAGGTCGTCCATGTCGATCGCGAGGCCGGCGCGCGGGCGGGGCTGCTGCACACGCCGCACGGGACCGTGGAGACTCCTGTCTTTATGCCGGTCGGCACCCACGGGACCGTCCGCGCGCTCACCCCTGAGGAGGTCGCGGGCACCGGCGCCCAGATCATCCTGGCCAACACCTTCCACCTCTCGCTGCGCCCCGGCGCCGAGCTGATCCACCGCGCCGGCGGGCTGCACGCGTTCATGCATTGGGACCGGGCGCTGCTCACGGACAGCGGAGGGTACCAGGTGTTCAGCCTCCTGCATCTCCGCAAGGTCTCAGACGCGGGGGTGCTCTTCCGTTCGCCCATCGACGGGCTGGAGGTGGCGTTTTCGCCCGAGCGCGTGATCGCGATCCAGGAGGCGCTGGGGGCGGACATCATCATGCCGCTGGATGTCTGTTTGGGTTATCCGGCGGACGGCGCCGAGAGCGCGGAGGCGCACCGCCGAACCGTCCTCTGGGCCCGGCGGTCCAAGGCCGCCCACACGCGGGAGGACCAGGCGTTGTTCGGGATCGTGCAGGGCGGGTTCGATCTGCCGCTCCGGCGGCGGGCCGCCGATGAGACGGCCGCGCTCGGCCTTCCCGGCTATGCGATCGGAGGTCTCTCCGTTGGGGAACCGAAGGCGATGACCTACGATCTCCTCTCCGCCGTCACGGAGCGCCTCCCCGCCGCCTGCCCCCGGTACCTGATGGGGGTGGGTTCGCCGCCGAGCCTGGTCGAGGGGGTGCGGCGCGGCGTCGACATGTTTGACTGCGTGATGCCGACCCGCATCGGACGCACCGGGATGGCGCTCACCGGCGCCGGGCCCCTCAGTCTCCGCCGGGCCGCGTTCGCCGAGGACCTCTCGCCGCTCGAGCCGGGGTGCCCGTGCCCGGCCTGCCGCCACTACACGCGCGCCTACCTGCGCCACCTGTTCAAGGCCGGGGAGATGCTCGGACCGCGGCTGCTGAGTCTCCACAACCTCGTGTTCATGGGACGGCTGGCGGCGGCGATGCGTCAGGCGATCTGCGAGGATCGATTTGGGAGCTGGAGCCGGGCCGTCCTCGCCGCGTATGATGCCGCCGGGGACGCGCCGGAGCAGGGCGCAGACGACCGCCCCGGAGGGAATCGGCCGGATGTCGCAGAACCATCCGGCACCCTGAATCGGTCGGAGGCATAGGGGTGACCCCGCAGCAGGTCCAGCAGGTCACGTCGCTGCTGCCGCTGCTCGTCCTTTTCGCGGTGTTCTATATCATGCTGATCCGGCCGCAGCAAGTGCAGCAGAAAAAATATCGGGAGATGCTGGCGCGCCTCAAGAAGGGAGACCGGGTGCTGACCCGCGGAGGTCTGTACGGCGTCATTCTGGACGTCAAGGACAACGATCTGACGCTTGAGCTCGCCCAGAACGTCCGCGTCCGCGCGGATCGCACGGCGGTCCAGTCGCTCGCGAAACGGGGGGCCGCGGGAGGATAGCCCGGCCTCCCTGCCGACCATGGCCGACACCCGCAGCGCCGCAAGCCAGGTCACGCCCAGCGTCACGGGCCGCCCCTTGACCCTCGATGACATCAAGCGAGATCCCGAGGTCGAGGCCTATATCGCGAAGGCCGACGAATACACGGGCGCGATCGGGTACACCGAGCACGGGGCCCGGCATGCGAACCTGGTCGCCAGCATCGGCGGCAACGTCCTGCGGCGGCTGGCGCGGCCGGAGCGGTCGATCCACCTGGCGGCGATCGCCGGATATCTGCACGATATTGGAAACGTCGTGGGCCGGGTCAACCACGAGCACACCGGCGCCCTGCTGGCCAGCCGGATTCTCTGCCGCCTCGGGATGGACCCGGTCGAGATGGCGATCGTCATGGGCGCGATCGGCAACCACGAGGAGCAGACCGGGGATCCCGTAAGCGACGTGGGGGCGGCGGTAATCGTCTCGGACAAGTCGGATGTGCACCGGACCCGGGTGCGCAACCCGGATCCGACCACCTTCGACATTCACGACCGGGTCAATCACGCCGTGGAGCACTCATTTCTCCGCGTCGATGAGGCGGCCCGGACGATTACCCTTGAGCTGGCGATCGACACCCGCCTGTCCCAGGTGATGGAGTACTTCGAGATCTTCCTGCCGCGCATGGTGATGTGCCGCCGGGCGGCGAAGTTGTTGGGGTGTGAGTTCAAGCTGATGATAAACGGGACGAAACTCCTCTAGGGGGGGACGCGTATGCCTGCCTGGCTGTACGTCTGCAAGTCGTGTGGGACCACGCATGAAGCGCCTCTGCGGCCCGGGGGCACCGTGTACCTGCGCTGTCTGACCACGCGTGAGTGGTCCTGGTATGAGCCGACGGTGTTCACGCTTCCCGGCGAACCGGGGGTGCGGGCCAGGGCATCTCGTGCCGGGGCGTCGCGGCAGGGAACGGCGGCTGCCCGCCGGCGCGGCTCCGGCACGGCTCGGGCGTCCCGGCGGCCTGCGGCGTCTCGGACCGCCCGCAAGACCGCCGCCCGACGGGTGCCGCGAGGCGGTCGGAAGAAGCGACGATAGCTCCCGCGGATATTCCGTGTCAGGCGGGCCGGCGTTGAACCGTTGGAAACCGAAGACCATGTAGGGTGACGCGTCCACGATGGGCGCGCAGATGGGGTGGCATGTGCCTCGATGATAGACGCGAGGCTTGCCGTCTCAGCCTTTTCAACGCGGCGGCGCCCGTCGAAATGAAGGCAGTCCCAGAGTGCTTCCAGTAATAGCCTGCCGCGTAGGGGAAAGTCCATTAAAGTCTCCCCACCCCAGATGGTGCTGCCGGCCCTGACGTTTGGTTCACCAACCTCAAGGCGCTAGCCGAATGTGAATCTACTGGGTTTTCCCCAACACGCTTCCGGTTGTCACCCGATTCCAGATTGCGCAGTTGAGTCTACGTTTGAATTATGAAAATCATGGTGGATCTACGCTTGACAGGACGGCCCCCCCCGAACGTGGATTCGGCCCGTACGGAGGGGTCTGCCGGTTCCGTTTGCGCTGGTGAGCACTCGTCACGCGAGGCACTGAGGCCAAAAGGTCAACCGAATCGAACGTCGGTTCGGCTCCGAGAACGGAGCATGAACCGAAAGGGCGAAGCGTTGCCCCGCGACTGGTCCGCGCAGAGTGACGTCAAGACGGCGTCTCCGCGCCCTGAATGGTCGTCATGAACGGGCGGGGGTGGTGGGACCCGAAGGGCATGCTGTTTTGGCAGATCGTGATGACGATCTGCGCCTGGGGGGTCATCGTCGCCCTGCACCGCGACAACGACGGGCTCTGGTTCCAGGGCGACGCGCCACGGCACGCCGCCAATGGCGTCTTCTGGTCTGATTTCCTCGGGCGGTTTCCCGCGTCGCCGCGAGATTTCGCGTTCAGCTACTACGCGAGCTATCCCGTCGTCAATCCTGCCGCGTACCCTCCGGTGTTCTATCTCCTGGAGGCCATGGCCTATCGGGTATTCGGGGTGTCCGCCTTTGTGGCCAAGGGGCTGGTGCTGGCCACAGTCCTCCTCGGCTCCCTCTATCTGGTCGTCTGGCTGCGACGATGGGTGGCCGAGGAGGCGGGATGGGCGGGGAGCCTCTTCGTCTTGCAGCCGGCGATCATCGGCTGGGGCAATGTCATCATGCTGAACGTGCCCTCGATGGTTCTTGGCGTCGCCGCCCTTTATCACTGGCGTCGGTGGCTGGGGGCTCCCGCCTCGGGACAGTTGTATGCGGCGGCCACGCTCGCGACGCTGGCCGCGCTCACCTACCTGTTGGCCGCAGTCGTGCCTGTCGTGATGCTCGCCTGGTGCGTGTGGGGGAGGAGATGGGACGTGTTCCGCCAACGCCGGCTCTGGATCGTTGCTGGCGCGGCGGCGATCTCGATCGGGGTCTGGGTCCTCATGACGATGCGATGGGACCCGCACTGGGCGCCCGGCCCCTTAACCGGCCCCTTAACAGGGCCGTCAATCGGCCCCTCGCCGGCGGCGTGGGGCTTCTACCTCCGATATCTCCCGGGGTGGTTTGTCACCGTGCCCGTGATCGTGCTCGCGGCGGTCGGGCTCGGGTTGGGGCTGGTGGGCCGGGCCTCAAGGAGAGAGGTTGCGTTCCTCTCGCTCTGGATCGTCCTCGCCTATGTCTGGTTCACGGCGATCAGCCTCAAGGTTTACGGGGGGATCTCGTTCGACGATATCCGATACGCGATGCTCCTGGTGCCGCCTATCGTTCTCCTGGCCGCGATCGGGGTAGAGGACGGCCTCCGGCTTGTGGTCGGAGCGCGAGAAGGGAGGGCAGAATGGCCTCGGCTGATGCCGTGGGTGGCGGTGCTCGCCCTCCATGTCTGGCTGGCGGCCGCGGTGAGCGTGCCCCGGGTCGCCGGCTTTCGCGAGATCGTACGCTTTGTGGGTGAGATCGCGCCCTCGGAGCGCGTCTTCTATGACGGGGCCTACGACGGCGTGTTCTCCTTCAACGCCCTGGCTGCGGGCACAGGGTTTCGGAGGGGCGTCGTGCTGGGTCGCAAGCTACTCTACGCGACCAAGCGCTTGCCGTCGTTCGGGATGATTGAAATCGCCTCATCGCCGGGTAGTGTCCGCGAGTCCCTGCGTTTCAGGTGCGGCTGCCGAATCCTTGTGGTAGAACGGCAAATCGACCCACGCCTCAAGAGGAGCGCCGCCGCCAATTTGCGGGAAGTCGTGGCCCGCGAGCCCGCGCGGCTGATCCGCTCCTTCCGGGTCGAAGCCGGTTCCGTGACCGATGTCGACGTCTACGAGTGGCGCAGCGTTGAATCGGTCCCCTCTACCATCGATCTTCCCTTTCCCCCGCTCGGCAACAACGGGCGGGTTCAGCTGAAGCCTCTCGAGTACTAAACAGAGCGCAAAGGACACCCTGAGTCATCATGGCGCCCTCTCAAGATCCCGTTGTGATCATCGGTGGCGGGCCCGCCGGGCTCACCGCGGCCTACGAACTGACGAGGCACGGGGTGCTCCCGCTCGTGCTCGAACAGGACGTCCGGTATGTCGGGGGCCTCGCCCGAACCGTTCGATTCAAAGACTTCCGCTTTGACATCGGCGGCCACCGCTTCTTTTCGAAGAGCCAGGAAATCGAGCGCCTGTGGGAGGAGATCTGCGGCGACGATCTCATTGGGCGAACCCGGGTCTCGAGGATCTTCTACAGGGGCAGGTTCTTCAACTACCCCCTCTCCGCCCGCAACGCTCTGGGCCAACTTGGCGCGATCGAGAGCGCCGTGTGCATCGCCAGCTACCTCAGGTATCGTGCGGCGCCGATCAGGCCCGAAGTATCGTTTCAAGACTGGGTGACCAACCGGTTCGGCCGCCGCTTATTCGAGATATTCTTCCGCACCTACACCGAGAAAGTCTGGGGGATGCCGTGTCACGAGATCTCCGCGAATTGGGCAAGCCAGCGGATCAAAGGACTGTCATTGCGGTCGGCGATTCTCCAGGCTGTGCTGCCTCGGGGCAATCACGACGGCGCGCCCAGCATTAAGACGCTGGCCACGTCGTTCCGGTACCCTCGCCTCGGTCCGGGGATGATGTGGGAACGGGTGCGCGACCGCGTCGCCGAGGCGGGCGGGCAGGTGAGCATGGGGTGTGACGTCATCCAAGTCCACCATCAAGGCGGACTGGTCCACGATGTGGTCGTCCGGCGGCCCGACCAGACGACGGAGCGAATTCCGGGCCGCGCATTCATCTCTTCGATGCCGCTCCGGAGCCTGATCCTCCGGTGGACTCCGAGCCCTCCGCCGGACGTCATCCGCGCCGCGCGCGCCCTGAAGTATCGGGACTTCATCGTCGTGGGACTCGTCCTGCGGGTGCGCGACCCCTTTCCGGATCACTGGGTCTACGTTCACGATCCCACCGTGAGGCTCGGACGGGTGCAAAACTTCCGAGCCTGGAGCCCCGATATGGCGCCCGCTGCGGGCCGGTCCGGGCTCGGGTTGGAGTATTTCTGCAATCGCGGCGATCCTCTTTGGGCCATGGCGGACCGCGACCTGATCGTCCTGGCCGCGAGGGAGCTCGAGCAAGTCAAGCTGGCGCGTGCGGCCGATGTTGAGGACGGCTGCGTGCTGCGCGTGCCAAAAGCCTATCCCGTCTATGACAATGGCTATGAGGCGCGCGTGGGAGTCATCCGGGACTACCTGGGCGGCTTTCGCAATATCCAGCCCGTCGGACGGAACGGCATGCACAAGTACAACAATCAGGACCATTCGATGATGACCGCGTTACTCGCCGCCCGAAACATCCTCGGCGCCGACCTAGACCCCTGGGCGGTCAATACCGACGCGCAGTACCTCGAAGCGTCCGATGACGCGGGCAAGCCTGCCGCCTCGCGCCCAGACCTCGGGTCGTGGGCCCGTGAGGAACGCCAGGTTCCGCGAACGCTGAGCCGATGCTCGGCCAGGAGGCACGCATGAAGATTTCGGTCATCATTCCGGTGCATAATGGGGCGCAGACGCTTGGGACGTGCCTCAAGGCGTTGGCCGCCTCAACGTACCCGACGTACGAGTGCATCGTGGTCAATGACGGATCGACAGACGGGTCCGGCACCCTCGCCGCGGCATTTCCCGTTCGCGTGCTCGACCTCAATGGCGGGCCGTTTGGCGCGCCGTACGCCAGAAACCGTGGCGCAGAAGCCGCCGACGGGGAGATTCTCCTCTTCCTCGATGCCGACGTCGCAGTGGCGCCGCACACGCTGGCCAGAGTTGCTGCGTCGTTCACCGGCACTTCTGCCGAAGCGGTCTTCGGCTCATATGACACGACCCGTGAGCCGGGATTCCTTTCCCAGTACAAGAACCTCTTTCATCATTTTATCCATCAGAGTGGTCCGGAGCAGGCGTCGACGTTCTGGACGGGCTGCGGAGCGATCCGGTCCGCGACGTTCTTTGCGATCGGAGGATTTGACGAGGGCCGCCGGCCGTGGACCTGCGAGGATATCGAGCTGGGATACCGCCTCCGGGCTGCCGGGTTTGCCATCGCCTTCAACAAGGACATTCAAGTTCGGCACCTGAAGCGCTGGACGCTTCGAGAACTGATAAAGTCGGATGTCGTCGACCGCGGCATCCCGTGGACGCTGCTGATCCTGCAGCGGCGTGCCTGGCCCGACCATCTGAATCTTCGCCGGGGTCAGCAGACCTGTGCCGTGCTGGTGTACGCGCTGCTGCTGGGCGCGGTGTTTCTTGCGCCTCTCCCTCGGCTCGTCCCCCTCGCGCTCTGGGGCGGATTGTTTCTTGTCGCCGCCGGAAGCTGGTCTGATGAACGGCCCCATTTCCGCCTGGATCAGTTGATGGGCGCGTCTGCCGCGTTGCTCGGCGGGGCCGCCACGGTCGCTGCGCTGTCGCAGCGGTACCCCGGACTGGTGTGCCTGCCGGGCATCGTCATGGCTGGACTGGTCCTGGATCGGGCGCCCGCCGCGCCGCAGTGGTTGCGGCGCAACGCGGTCTTCAACGCCATGGTGGCGACGTTTGTCACCGGCATGTTCGCGGTGCCGTTTCTCATCTCGACTCGCCTGGGGATCGTCGTCGCGCTCGGCGTCGGGGTTCTCGTGATGCTCAATCGTGAGCAGTACGAGTTTTTCATGCGCCATCGCGGTGTGGGGTTTGCAGTAGCGGCCATGCCGTTTCACCTCCTGTACTATGTGTACAGCGTCGCCGCGTTCGCGCTCGGGGCCGGGTACTATCTCTGGCGCGTGGGACCGGGTCGCGTCATGACCACGGATCGTCGCCCTTCGGCTGCCGCGGGCGAAACGGGCTTGTCGCCGCGGTCCCAACAGTGGGTCAGGCAGCAGGAATGATGAGATGACGGCTCCGCTGAGGGTTGGGCTGCTGGGGTGTGGCCGGATTGCGCGTCTGGCCCATCTCGCCGTCCTGAGCCGCCTCCGGGGTGTCACTCTTGTGGCGCTTGCCGAGGCTGATCCGCGACGGCGGGCCGAGGTCCGCCGTCCTGCAGGCGTCGCGATGGTTGCCGACTACCGTGAGCTCCTGGACAGGCCCGATGTCGAAGCCGTCATCGTCGCGCTCCCGCCGAGCCTGCATGCGGACGCGGCGATCACCGCGTTCGAGCGCGGAAAGCACGTGTATATGGAGAAGCCGCTCGCGCTCAATCTCGCCGAGGCGGGCCGGATGCTCGCCACCTGGCGGCGCAGCGGCCTGGTGGGCATGATCGGGTTCAATTACCGCTTCAACCAGCTGTACGAGACAGCGCGGGAGCGGATCTGCGCCGGCCGATTGGGTGAGCTCGTGACCGCCTGCTCGGTATTCTCCACCTCGACCCGGCCCATGCCCGAGTGGGAACAGACCCGTGCCCGGGGCGGCGGTGCGTTGCTCAGTCTCGGGTCGCACCACATTGACCTGATGCGGTTCCTCTTGGATCGCGAGATTCGCGATGTGTCGGCCGGTTGGCGAACGCAGCGCACAGAGCACGATACGGCGGTCCTCCAGATGCGTCTCGACGATGGGGTGCTCGTCCAATCCTTCTTCTCGCTGTCCGGGGTCGAGGAGGATCGTGTGGAGATCTACGGGCAAGAGGGGAAGCTGACCGTTGACCGGTCGTGGTCGCTCGATGTCGAGATCAGCCCGACCACCCTGCGGTACGCGCGAGCACGGCGCCTCGTCCGGACGCTGCGGGCACTGCGGGGCATCCCGCATGCCGTTGACAAGATCATGTCACCGGGTCACGAGCCGTCCTATCGGACGGCCCTTGCGCATTTTGCGGCTGCGGTCCGCTTCGGACGGCGGGCCTCGCCCGACTTCTGCGACGGCTACCGGAGTCTCGCGGTCGTTGAAGCGGCCGAGCGGTGTGCGAGCACCGGCCGCTGGGTCTCCGTCGGCGATCCGCCCGATGCCGGGGGGATGGCGGCGGCTTCGGGCGCGGCCGTCGAGGCCGCCGCGCGGCGGCCGTACGGGGTTGCCCATGCATGAGCGGCAGGCAAACGACGCCCGGCCTGGAGCGCGCGCGCCCGCGCTGTCGGTCGTGATCCCGATGCCCCGCGGGTACGACGCGATCCGCGCCACCGTGAGGTCCCTCGAGGCCCAGAGCAGCCGTGACCTCCTGGAGCTCGTCATCGTGGCGCCATCGGCGCGCGCCGTGGATCTCGGGCAGTCCGAGCTCACCTGGTGCCGTCACATCCGCATCGTGGACTCGGGGACGATGACGTCGCTTGGCGCCGCGTACGCCGCCGGCGTCCGGAGCGCCACGGCCCCGGTCGTTGCGCTGGCGGAGGACCACTCGTATCCTGCCCCGGATTGGGCGAAGGCGTTGATCGAGCGGCATGGCGAGCCGTGGGGCGCGGTGGGGCCGGTGGTGGCAAACGCGAATCCCGGCAACGCGTTCGGCGACGCGGCGTATTACATGGGATACGGCCGCTGGGCGGGGGGGATCCCCTCGGGTGACATCGACGATGTGCCCGGGCACAACAGCTCGTACAAGCGCTCGATCCTGCTGGACCACGGCTCCGAGCTCAGCGCTCTGCTCGAGGTCGAAACGATTCTCCATTGGAGGCTGCGGACGGAGGGGTACCGGCTCTATCTCGAACCGGCCGCACGGACGAACCACCATAATCCCTCGACACTGATGTTTCTCTTGAAACAATCATTTCATTACGGGCGTCTGTTTGCCGCCGCGCGCGCGCGGGAATGGCCGGGAACGCGACGGGCACTCTACACGGCCGCCTCGGTGTTGATCCCTGTCGTGAGGCTCTGGCGCGTGGGGCCGCAGGTGCGGCGGACCATCGGGGGCGGTGGGCTCGCGCGCGTGCTGCCGGCCCTCATCATTGGACTGATCACAAGCGCGTTCGGCGAGATGATCGGGTACGCGTGGGGTCCCGGCGGTGCGAAGTCCCGGCTGTTCACGCTCGAATGCGCCCGCGACCGGCACGTCAAGACGGTGGCGGCCCCCCGGCGGTCCGCGGCGGGATGAAGGAACACAGAGTCACGGAACCACTGGCGTTCTCGGTCATCGTCCCCACATACGGGCGTGCGGCGCAACTGCGCGAGTGCCTTCGCGGCCTGGCCGAACTGGATTTTCCGCGCGATCGGTTTGAGGTCATTGTGGTGGACGATGGCGGCGATCCCCCCGCGCAGCTGACGCTTCGCGAATCCCCCGCACCCTTCCGTCTGACCGTGTTGACGGTACCTCACGCCGGGCCCGGCGCTGCGCGCAATGCGGGGGCGCGGCACGCCCACGGCAGATTTCTCGCGTTCCTAGACGACGACTGCGCGCCCGCTCCGAACTGGCTAGGCGCCCTGGAAGCCCGCGTGACCGCCGCGCCCGACCGCGTCATTGGTGGTCGAACACTGAACGCCCTGCCCGGAAACCTCTGGGCCACAGCCAGCCAGGCGTTGCACACATACATTTTTTCGTACTACAACGCCGATCCCGACGCCGCCCGCTTTCTTACTCCCGCCAACCTCGCGGTGCCG
The DNA here is from genome assembly GCA_035488355.1 of bacterium. Taxonomy (GTDB): domain Bacteria; phylum Sysuimicrobiota; class Sysuimicrobiia; order Sysuimicrobiales; family Segetimicrobiaceae; genus Segetimicrobium. Next base: position 19,712 of record DATHLI010000098.1, read on the forward strand.
GCGGCCGCATTTCGGGCGATCGGAGGGTTCCATCCGATCTTCGGTACGGTGCCGTCCGAAGACCGGGAGTTCTGCTATCGGTGGCTGCGCCGGGGGCACGCGATGACGTACGCGCCCGAGGCCGTCGTGAACCACACCCGCCCCTTGACGTTTCGACGGTTTTGCGCCCAGCATTTCAACTATGGCCGCGGCGCCTTCTACTTCCACACGTTGCGCGCGCGTGACGGCGATGGGCGCGTCCGGCTTGAGCCCGGATCATTCTATCTCAACCTGTTTCGCAGCGCCTTCGCCGAGGCGTCCGGTTCGCGTGCCTGCGCTCTCGCGATTCTCCTCGCCGTGACACAAGCCGCCAATGCGTCGGGATTCTTTTGGAGCAAACTCCGACGACCTCGGCTTGGCTCCGACCGGCCATTTCGGTTGAAACACCGATGGGTCCAGGAAGGACCATGACGGCGCGGACCGATCGAGCATACTCGCCGTTTGCCATCAACGTGCCGGCATGGCGGGACTATGCCAGATTCTATCAAGGATCGCGCCAGGCTCTCCTCTTCACGATCCTCGTTTCGGTTGGACAGTCACTCCTCGTCCTCCCGATCGCTATGCTTGTGCGCTATTCGTTCGACACAGTGATCCCCAACCGCGACGCCGGCCTCCTCGTCCTCATCGGCGCGAGTGTCCTCCTCCTGTACGTTGCGAACGCCGGAGTGACCTTGTGGGTCCGCCACAGGACGCTCAGTCTCACAAAAATCGTGATCCGGCGATTGCGGGAAGAGTTGCTGGGGAAGCTCTATACGTTCTCGCGCACCTACTACACTGAAGCGGACCGAGGCAAGCTGCACGCCAGCATCGTGCAGGATTCCGAGCGGTTGGACGTCATGAGCAATGCGCTGGTGGCGCAACTGCTTCCTGCTATTGTCACCAGCGTCGCGCTCAGCGCCGTGTTGGTCATCCTCAACTGGCTTCTCTTCCTCGTGATGATGGGCGTCACCCCGCTCCTCTTTCTCGCGAGCGCGCGGATGGGCGGCAGGCTTCGAGAAAGCATCAAGACGTTCTACCGGTCATTTCAGACCTTCAGCAAGGGGACGCTGTTCGTCCTGCAGATGATGGACCTGACCCGGATTCAGTCCGGCGAAAGGTTTGAGTTGGACCGACAAAAGGCACATCTCGAGGACCTGCGCCTCACCAGCGCGGCGACGGCCTGGCTGAGCGCTGCCCTCGGCCTGTTCCAGTATACTGCGGTCGTCTCCTCGGGGATCATCATCTTGATCATCGGCGGATTGTCGGTGGCGAGAGGATCCATGACGTTGGGGCAGTTGCTGTCGTTTTACGTGGCGTTCGGCTTGCTTGGAACCTACCTGCAAACGATCGGGGCCGCCGTTCCGCAGGTCATTGCCGGCAACCAATCGCTCACCACGTTGTTCAATATCCTCAGGGCCGAAGACGAGGCGCCGTATTCCGGTAGTACGCGGATTGCGTTCCAGGGGAAGGTTTCCCTGGAATCCGTGACGTTTCACTACAAGGACCAACCGGTTCTGTACGATGTCAGCCTCACGCTGAGGCCTGGGACGACCCTCGCGATCGTTGGCCCCAATGGGGCGGGCAAGAGCACGATCGTCAATCTCATCCTCGGCTTCTATCGGCCGCAGCACGGCCAGCTCCGCGCCGACGGCCATCCCTACAGTGAATTGGATCTGGCAGATCTCCGACGGCAGATGGGCGTGGTCATGCAGGATCCAATCATCTTTGCCGGGACCATCCTCGAGAACATCACGTATGGAGATCCTGATCTTTCCGCCGAGCGCGTTGCGGAGGCCGCGCGCATGGCCACGGCCGATGAGTTCATCCAGGGTCTTCCGAGCGGGTATGAGACGTTTGTCGGCGAGGGCGGAGAATTGCTGTCGGGGGGACAGCGCCAGCGCATCGCCATTGCCCGTGCCCTGGCACGCCGGCCGCGGGTGCTGATTCTTGATGAACCCACCAATCATCTCGATCGCGCCGCCGTGCGCCACGTGATGGCGACCCTCAGGGGAATCGATACCCTCCCCGCGATCCTGATCATCAGCCACGACATGGACGTCATCGGTGATGCGGACATCGTGTATCGCCTCCAGGAGGGGCGAATCGTCTGGAGCGACCCTGCGGCGGCCTCCTCCGCCATCGTTCGGTGACGCCGCAATGGCACACGAGGTAGCCTGTGTGGTGCTCAGCTTGGGCAACGAACCGGGGCTGGTCGCCGCGGTCCGGTCGCTCCTGGCCCAGGACACGCCGGCTGAAATCGTGGTGGTCAACTCGGGTGGAGGCGACCCCGGCGCGACGTTGCGGCAGGCAGGGATCTCCGTCGACGTGACCACACGTCAGGAGCGGCTCAACCCCGGCGCCGTTCGCAACCTGGGAGTCGCAAGCACGCGCGCCCCGTACATCGCGTTCCTCGCGGCCGATTGCATCGCAGAACCGGGATGGATCTCAGGACGTCTCCGCGCACACCGGAGCGGGGGGTCCGCCGTCGCCAGCGCCGTCACGAATGCCTACCCGGACAGCTGCTGTGCGTGGGCGTCATATATGCTGTTGTTCTCCAGGCGTGCGCCGGGATCGAGCGTGCCTGCGCGCGAGCGGAAGCTTTTCGGGGTATCGTATGCCCGCGAACTCTTTGAGCGGTTCGGGCTGTTTCGGGAGGACATGCGCACCGGGGAGGATGAAGAGTTCAATCGCCGCTTCAGCGGCGTCGCATCAATCACGTGGGCTCCTGATGTGCGGACGGCACACCGCCACCCTACACGAGTGAAGGCGCTGATGCGTGACCAATTCGTACGGGGGATCCGGATGGCGCGGGGGAAGCAGCGTATCGTGGGCAGGCCTCAAGCTTGGCGCATCGCGCTGTATACGCTCCGTGACCTCCCATGCCACGTGAAGTATATATGGCGCGGGGTCGAGCGGCAGCATCGGAGTCGGGTTGTCAGGGCCTGCCTGCTCATGCCGCCTGCCGCGCTGGCGTATGTGTCGGGTGCGCTCCTCTCCACCAGGGTGAAGCTCACGAACTAGTCCACCCAACGCAGGCTCCGTCGGCATCAATGGTCGAGCGGACTGTACTCGCGGCCGCGCGGAATCTTCTTGAGCAGCAGTCCGTCTTCTTGCAGCATGTAATCATAACCCGTCGGTTGCCAACGGCAGTCCGGATCGAGCGCCTTATAGTGGAGATAACGGGCGCGTCGATCCCCCTCGCGAATCATGTGGAGGTGGTAGATGACAAGATCCGCTTCGGGAAACGTCCCGTGGTGACGGCTGTTGGGCGGCGCCCAGTGCGCATGCAGCGGTCTCGAGTCAAACGCGTGGTCGTGTCGGGCCTTGAAAAGGCGCGCGATACGTTTCCGGCCCCAAATGCCGTCCGCGCGATAGGTATCGGGCGCGTTCCATAGCTCTCGCAACACGACAGAGTACGCGAGAAAACCCCTCCTCCGCGCGCGCACGATTTCGCCGAGGGCCCTCTTCTGGAATTCGCGCTCAAGCCGTTCGTCGGCGTCGAGGCCCAGTAACCAGTCAGGTTGGTATCGCCACGCCGCCTCGCCGAGCAGGCGGCGGTTGAGGTTTTCATCCCACAGATGAGGGTTCCGGGGCGGAATCCTCAGCAACTCGAGCACCCCGCGCTGCCGCCCAACGAAATCTCCGGAGCCGTCCGTCGAGCCGTCGTCCAACGCGACGACTCCATCGACCTGGGGAGGGACATTTTCGAAGAAGCCGGGCAGATAACGCATTTCGTTGTGGAACGCGAGCAGAGCAAGGATCTTGACTCGGGGAGGCGGTCCCCAGTAATACGAAAAGATCTTCTGGTCGACCCAGGACGCGCAACTTCGCAGTCTGCGCCATGCCTTTCGCGGCATTGGGACGCCGCTCATGCACGCCTCGAGGGCCCGAAGAGCGATCGCACTGCACCCAAGGCGTCGGGCATACGGGTTTCGACTGGTGGTGCCGCCGCGGGCAACCCCGGTTCGTCGTGGAGGCTCATGCCGGCGCAGGCTGGCTCTGCTGCCACGCAGAATCCCCAAATGAAGATACCGCGGTATCGTGCGGAGTCCTCCTCAGGCCGCATGATGAGGACGGTCGCCGGTATGAGCAAAGGCCCAACGCCGTGATGCGTCGCTTGCGCTCGCTTGCCAGACCACCGATCCTGGACATGTGGTTTAGGACGCTGAATTCGTTCGGGGTCGTGAGTAACCTGCAATGCGCTTGGCCCTCGACGTGGATAGACCCCATCCCGAATGCGCCGCCACGCATAGACGGATGGTTGCGACGGCTCGCTCGCGGATGTCGTTGTGTGTACAGGGGCAGCACCGCACTGAAACGAATCGCCCTCACGTTCGACGTCGGCTATGCGGAGGAGGTGTCGCCGCTGCTCGATATCCTGCGGGCGCACGAGGTCACCGCAACGTTCTTTGTCTGCGGTCGGTGGGTTGCGCGAAATCCCCAGACCTTCAGGGACGTTATATCGCAAGGCCATTTGGTGGGGAACCATTCGTACTCCCACCAAAATCTGGTGACGCTGCCCCTGCGTCAGCTGGTGAACGAAGCGAGGAAAACCGACCGACTCATCGTGCAGTGGGGCGGCCAACCACCGACCTTCTTCCGGCCGCCTTTCGGGTATTTCTCAGAGAGGGTCTTGCGTGCGCTCTGTGCCATGGGCTATCGGACGGTCTTTTGGGGGATCTCCATGCGCGATTGGGAACCCATGAGTCAAGAGCAATTGATTAGGGGGGTGATAGATTACCTGCACAATGGCGCGATTGCCCTCCTCCATGTCACTCCAGACGGCGTGAGGGCCTTGGATAGCAGCCTTCGGGAAATTAACGCTCGCGGGTATGAAGTGGTGCCGCTTGACGAGCTTGTTGACGACGAAGCTCCCGGATGATCGGCCAGACCCCTCGGAAAAGCAATAGAGGATTTGGCAGGATTACACAGAATTACATAGATTTGTGACCGATGCTGGCTTTGCTGGAAAAGCCGGAACCCGCTGGCTGACCCTGGGAGAAGCCGCCCAACTCGTGGGGGTGGACGTCACCACGCTGCGTGGGTGGGCGAACACAGGGAAGATCCGGGTCTTCCGGACGCCGGGCGGACACCGCCGTTTCAACGCGGCGGATCTCGAATCGCTGCTCCGGGCGTCCCCGCCCAGGCCGGCATCTAATCCCGCCCCTGAACGCGCGCTCACCGTGGGCGCGCCTCCGCCCCGGGAGTGGTTGGCGTCGAGGCCGTGGTATGCCGGCATCGGCGAGCCTTCCCGTAAGCGGGTAGGGGCGCTCTGCGCCGAACTCATGCGGGTCCTGGCCTCCATCCCCGGAGGGGAGCCTGTCGGGCCGCCGCATCTGGACGACGCCAGACGGATCGGCACGGCCCTCGGGCGCGAGGTCGCCGGGTTAGGGCTCACCCCCGCGCAGAGCACGGAAGTCTTTCTGCATTTCAAGTCGCACGTGACGGAGATGCTGGCCACCCCTCCTCGGGGCGGGTTCGGCCAGATCCGGTCGCTGCGCGAGACCGACGCATTTCTTGGAGAAGTGCTCCAGGCGATGATGGAGGCCGGCGACGCGGCCAGGACCCGACCGGAGCCGCGAGGGTGAAGCGGGCGCGCCTGCGCCTTGGGACGCGCGGGAGCCGGCTGAGCCTGCGCCAGACCGAGCTGGCGGCGGACATTCTCCGCGGGCACGCCCCCAGCGGGAGTGAGGTGACGTTGGAGGTTGTGGTGATTCAGACCGCCGGCGACCGCGCTCCGGACGTCCCGCTCGAGCACCTCGACGGCATCGGGTTCTTCGCCAGGGAGTTGGAGGCCGCGTTGCTCGATGGGCGCTGCGATCTTGCCGTGCACAGCGCCAAGGATCTCCCAACGGAGATCCACCGCGATCTCGTGCTCGGCGCATTTACCCCGCGGGCCGACCCGAGGGATGTGCTGGTCGCCGCGCCCGGCCGGTGGCTTGCCACCCTGCCGCCGGGCGCGAACGTCGCGACGAGCAGCGTCCGCCGCAGCGCCCAGATTCTCCACTTCCGTCCCGACCTGCGCGCCGTGCCGATCCGGGGCAATATCGATACCCGCCTGGGGAAGCTCGACCGCGGCGTCTACGACGCGCTGTGTCTTGCCGGCGCGGGCCTAGTCCGGATGGAATGGCAGGAGCGGATCACCGAGTGGCTGGAGCCGGAGATCATGCTTCCGGCCCCCGGCCAGGGTGCGCTCGTTCTGGAAGTGCGCCGCGGGGACGAAGATCTCGTGGAATGGTTGGGCGGCCTCGACGACAGACCGACCCGGATCGCCGTGGAAGCGGAGCGCGCCTTCGTGGCGCGCCTGGGAAGCGGATGCCGGGCGCCCGCCGCCGCGCTCGCCACGGTCGCCGGGGACACCGTCACCCTGGAAGGGCTGATCGCCTTGCCGGACGGCAGCGTCGTCCGCAGGCACAGGGCCGGCAGGCCGGTCGGTGAAGCAGGGGAGCTCGGGACATCTGTGGCCGATCACCTCCTGGCCGATGCCGGGTTCGCCCTGGACGTGGCGCGGTTGTCGGCCTCCGCGGAGCTCCCCGGCATTCCCGCGCCGCCGGCGGCGCCCAAGGACGGCCGCCCCCGCGGCGCGCCGCGCAAGGGTCGCACGCCGTGACGGCCCGGGGGCTGGCCGGCCGGCGGATCATCGTGACGCGATCGCGCAGGCAGTCGGGGATCCTCAGCACCCTCCTCGAGGCGGAGGGCGCTGTGGTCGTCGAGTTTCCCACGATCCGGATCGCGCCGCCCGCCGACTACGCGGCGGTGGACCGGGCCATCGCGCGTCTGGACCACTACCAGTGGGTCGTCTTCACCAGCCAGAACGGCGTGGCCGCCTTTCTCGGCCGTCTGCGGGCCTGCGGCGTCGGGATCGCGGCGTTGGGCCGGCTCCGCGTCGCGGCCATTGGTCCGGCGACGGCGGGCGCGCTTCAGGCGCAGGGGCTGCGGGTGGATCTGGCTCCGGCGGAGTTCGTCGCCGAGGCCCTGGTCGACGCCTTCGCCGGCGAGTGTCTGGAGGGGGCGCGCATCCTCCTTCCGCGGGCGCTCGGGGCCCGCCGCGTACTGCCCGACGGCCTGCGCGCGCGGGGGGCGACCGTGGATGCCGTCCCGGTGTATCAGGTGGAGGCAGAGCGGGGGCAGGACGCCGAGACGTGGCGCCAGCTTCTCGATCGAGGGGCGGCGGATGCCGTGACGTTCACCAGTCCATCGACGGTCCGTAATTTTGTCGAGGTGGTGGGATCGAATGTGCCCAAGGTCGTTGCCGGCGCCCTGATCGCCTGCATCGGGCCGGTGACCGCGGCGACGGCCCGCGAGTGCGGCCTCGGGGTCGGCGTCGTCGCGCGTCACTACACGATCCCCGGAATTGTCGCCGCGCTCCGAGAGGCGCTGGGGCGCACCATGTCTGCCACGGGTCCATAGGAGGCGGAACGATGGGGTTCCCACAGCAGCGCTTCCGGCGGTTCCGACGCACCGGCCGGCTTCGGGAGATGGTGCGGGAGACCAGGCTGGACCCGGGCGATTTCATCGCCCCGCTCTTCGTCAAGGAGGGCCTGACCCGCCCCGTGGAGATCGACGCCATGCCCGGGCAGCACCAGCATACGATCGGAAGCCTCGTCGAGTCCTGCGGAACGCTGGCGGAGCTCGGCGTCCCCGCGGTCATGCTGTTCGGGATCCCGGCGCACAAGGACGCCGAGGGGAGCGGCGCCTGGGATCCGGGCGGGATCGTGCAGGAGGCCCTCCGCGCCGTGCGCGCCGAGCTCGGGGAAGCCCTGGTCCTCGTCGCCGACCTGTGCCTGTGCGAGTACACGGACCACGGGCACTGCGGCGTGATCCGGGGCCGCGCGGTCGACAACGATGCGACGCTCGACGCGTACGCGCGGATCGCGGTCTCGTACGCCGAGGCCGGCGCCGACTGGGTGGCGCCGTCCGGCATGATGGACGGCCAGGTGGGCGCCGTTCGGCGGGCCCTCGACGCGGGCGGGCACAGTGAGGTGACCGTCCTGGCGTACGCCGCCAAGTACGCCTCCGCGTTTTACGGGCCGTTCCGTCAGGCGGCGGAGTCGCGGCCGCAGTTCGGCGACCGCCGCGGGTATCAGCTGGATCCCGCAAACGCCGACGAGGCCATCCGCGAAGTCAAGGCGGACATCGATGAGGGGGCGGACATCGTCATGGTGAAGCCGGCGCTGCCGTACCTCGATGTCCTGGGCCGGGTCAAGGCGGCGTTCGGCATCCCCACGGCCGCCTACCAGGTGAGCGGAGAGTACGCGATGCTCAAGGCCGCCTCCGCCCGCGGCTGGCTCCAGGAGGAGCAGGCGATGCTCGAGGTGCTGCTGGCGATCCGCCGGGCGGGGGCCGATCTCATCCTCACGTACTTCGCCCGCGACGCGGCGGAGCGGCTGCGGCGCGGGTGACCCTTCGAACGCGACACGCCCTGCCGACGGCCGTCGGCGCCCCCCAGCGCATACCCGCGACGTAAACCTACCGGCGGGGCATACCCGGCCGCGGCCGGGCGTTCTGCCTGGTATCGCTCAACCCGGGGTTGTCATGCGGCCGATCGTCATCATGCCCCTCTACAACGAAGAAGAGACCCTCGCGCGCGTGCTCGAGGAGGTCCGGCGCTACACCAGCGCCAGGATCCTGGTCGTCAACGACGGGTCCACCGATGGATCGGCCGGGATCCTCCGGCGCCCGCTGGCGGATCTCGAGGTGATCACCCACGCCCAGAACGAAGGGTACGGCCAGTCGCTGATCGACGGCTTCCACTACGCGGTCCAGGAGCGCTATGATGTCGCAGTGACCATCGACTGCGATCTGCAGCACGAACCGAGGTTGATCCCCCGATTCCTCGAGGCGGCCTCCGGTGTCGACATCGTGTCGGGGAGCCGCTACCTTCGCGAGGCGGCGGGCGCGCAGGACCCGCCGCCGCCGGACCGCCAGCAGATCAACGCGGAGATTACCCGGATCATCAACGACCTGACCGGATACCGCCTGACGGACGCCTGGTGCGGATTCAAAGCCTACCACGTCGCCGGCCTCGCGCGGATGACCCTCGATGAGCGGAGCTACGGCATGCCGCTGCAGGTGTGGATTCAGGCCGCCCGGCTGGGGCTCACGGTGACGGAGCTCCCCGTGCCGCGGATCTACAAGAATCCCGGGCGGCGGTTCTGGGGCGGGCTGGACGACCCCGCGGCGCGCCGCGCCTACTATCTCTCGATCATCGACCGCGAGGTGAGCCGGTGGCGGAACTCCTCGTAATCGGCGCCCACCCCGACGATGTGGAAATCGGGATGGGCGGGGCGATCGCGGCGTGTGTCCAGCACGGGCACGGGGTGACGATCCTCGACCTGACCGACGGCGAGCCGACCCCGATGGGCACTCCCGAGCGGCGGCGGGCGGAGAGCGAAGCCGCCGCCCAGACGCTGGGCGTCCGGAAGCGCATCACGCTCCCCCTGCCGAACCGGTATCTCATGGACACGGTTGAGAACCGCGTGGCCGTGGCCGAGGTGATCCGCGAGGTCCGTCCGGAGATCCTGTTCATCCCGTACGGCGTAGACGCGCACCCCGACCACGTCGCCGCGGAGCGGCTCGGCGAGGCGGCCCGGTTCTACGCCAAGCTGACGAAGACCGAGATGCGGGGCGCTCCGCACTATCCGGGCCGGATCCTGCACTTCTTCTGCACGCACTACCGGCTGCACGTCAGCCCGGCGTTTGTGCTCGACATCACAGACCAGATCGAGCGCAAGATGGAGGCGATCGCCTGCTACGGCTCCCAGTTCAATGAAGAACGCGGAAACGCCGGAGTCCTAACCGCGATCCGCACCGTCGCCGCGTACTGGGGCACGCGCATCCGGCGGCCGTACGGGGAGCCGTTCGCCAGCAAGGAGGCGATCGGGCTTCGCGGGCTCGGTGACCTGCTGTGACCGCCACGCCGTCTGAGGCGGTCCCTACCTACAAGGTGCCCGAGCGCTCGGGGGAGGTGCTGATCGATCCTCCCCTCGACCGGATCCCGGCCGTCCTCGCCGCCGCCCGGAGCGCCGCGTACGGCGGCGCGCAGATCCTCGGCACTCCGCTCGGCGAATTTCGCTCCCTGGTCCGGCGGCGCGCGCTCAGCCTCGCCGGCCCCCCGCCGGACGGGGAAGCGCCGGCCGCCGCGGCGCCGATGATCGCGATGGGTCACCAGCCGCTCTTCTTGCACCCCGGCGTGTGGATGAAATTCTTTCTCCTCTCGCGCCTCTGCGCCGATCTCGGCGCGACCGGGCTCCACCTGATCGTTGACAGCGACGCGTCCGGCCCGATCGGCGCGCACGTCCCCGCGCGGGACGGCCGGCTGGTCCGGCGTTCCGAGACGCTGGTCGACCTCCCCGAGGATGTTCCCCTGGAAGCCTGTCCGCCGCCCTCCGAGGAGGCGTGGGAGGGGTTCCGCGCCCGCATCCGCGCCCACCTTGTCACGCTGTCCCTGCCGGACCTGCTCGAGCGATTCGATGCCTTCGCCGAGGGCGCCGGCCGCGCGCGCGCGGGCGCCGGGTCCCTCGCGATGTTCATGGCCGCGGCCAGGCGCGGGTACGAGGCCGGGGCGCTGCCGCCGCGGTACCGTGAACTGGCCTTCTCGGCGCTGTCGGACACCCCCGAGTTTCGGGCGTTTGTCCTGCACCTCGTCCAGGACCCCGGCGCGTTCCGCCGCTGCTACAACGCGAAGCTGGAGGACTACCGGCGGATCCATCGCCTGCGGTCATCCGCGAACCCGTTCCCCAACCTGGGCGAACTCGATGGGGTCCCGGAGACACCGTTCTGGATCGTGCAGGGCGGCCGGCGCACGGACCTGTACGCGGCGCGCGAGGGAGACCGGCTGCACCTCCGGACCGCGGCCGGGGCGATCGCGGATCTCCCGGCCGGCGCCGCCGGCATCGCCGAGCTTGCGGCGTCCCGCCTCCGCGTTCGCCCCAAGGCGATCACGCTCACCATGTTCGCCCGGCTCTGCATGGCCGATCTCTTCATCCACGGGATCGGCGGCGGCCGCTACGACCGCGTCACCGGCGCCGTGATCCAGGAGACCTTCGGCTGTCCTCCGCCTCCGTACGTCGTGGCCACGGCCACCCTGCTGCTGCCGCTCCTGGGGCAGGGGCAGTCGGCCGAGGACGCCCGGGCCATCGAGCGGCGTCTGATGGACCTGCAGCACAATCCGGAGCGGTACCTCACGGCGCCCTCCGACGCGCAGCGCCGGCTCATCGAGGAGAAATGGCGCCTGATCCGGGACGTCGAAGCCATGCGGCCCGGCCCTGAGCGCCGGGCCGCGACCCACCGGATCCGCGAGGTGAACCGCCTGCTCGCCGAGGCCCTCGCCGCCGAGATGCAGCGGCTGCGGGAGCGGCGCGCGTCGCTGGACCAGGACGCGGCGATCCGGGATGTGACGGACGATCGCGGCTATCCGTTCTTTCTCTTTGATCCGGCGGCGGTCCGCGATCTCGTCGGCGCCCGCACCAGCGCGCCCTGACGTGGACCCCGCTGGTGATGCGGTCCAGGCTGAAGACGTCTGGAAGGGCTTCGGGCGCCGGCGCGTTCTTCGGGGGCTCGGCGTGACGGTCGCGCCGGGCCAGGCGCTCGCGATCCTGGGTCCAAACGGTTCCGGAAAGTCGACGCTGTTGCGCGTCCTGGCCGCGATCCTGCGGCCTTCTCAGGGCCGGGTGCGGATCTGCGGGGAGGATCCCTTTGGTGTCCCGGGGGTTCGCGGCCGGATCGGGTTCGTTGCGCACGAGCCCATGCTGTACGGAGGCCTCAGCGTGCTCGAAAACCTGCACCTCCTGGCCGCGCTGTACGCTCTCCCGGACGGACGGGCGCGGGCCGAGGAGATCTGCGACCTCTTGGGAATTGCGCGCCGGGTCGAGCCGATCCGGGGGTTGTCTCGGGGGATCCAACAGCGCGCCGCCCTCGCCCGGGCGCTCCTGCACCGGCCACGGGTGCTGCTCCTCGACGAGCCGTTCACCGGTCTCGACCCGGAAGGCGCCGACGGCTTGTCTCGGATCCTCCGAGGTTTCTGCCGGGATGGGGGCGCCGTGATCCTCTCGACCCACAGCCCCGCGGAGGCGCTGAACTCCGCCGGCCAGGCCGCGGTGCTCGCGGCAGGCCGCCTCGGGCCCGCGCGCGGGCTCGGCGGGATGCAGGTCGAAGCCGTCCGGGCCTGGTATCTGGACGCCGCGGCGGGTGCCTTGGGGTGAGGACCCTCGCCGCGCTGATCTGGAAGGACCTGGTCACCGAGGCGCGCACCCGGGAACTGGTCACGTCGATGAGCCTCGTGGCCTTTCTCGCCCTGGTCATCATGAGCCTGGCGCTGGGAGCGTCCCCCGGCCTCGCGGCCGCCGCCGCCCCAGGGATCCTGTGGGTCACCGTGTCGTTCGCGGCCACGCTGGGTCTGGCCAGGTCGCACGCCCTCGAACAGGAGCGGCAGGCGCTGCAGGGCCTTCTGCTCACGCCGGTCAGCCGGAGCCTGCTCTACCTCGGCAAGTTCGGCGCGAACCTGCTGCTGGTCCTGATCCTGGAATGCGTCGTGGTCGTGGCGTTTGCGGTGCTGTTTGCGAACGATCTCGGCCGCCGCGCGGGATGGCTCGCGCTGCCGCTGGGGCTGGGGGCGGTCGGGTTCACCGCGGTCGGGACGCTCCTGGGGGCGATGACGTCGACCACCCGCCTGCGGGAAGTGCTGCTGCCGATCCTGCTGCTCCCGGTGGTGCTGCCGGCGATCATCCTTTCCCTGGCCGGGATCGCCGCGGTCCTGGACGGGCGCGCGCTCGCCGACCTGTTCCGATCCTCGAACATGCTGGCGTCGGTGGACGTCATCTTCGTCGTGCTCGGGATGTGGCTCTACGGTTACGTGGTGGAAGAATAGACGCGCGTCTGCGCCGACCGCGGAATGCGCCTCGCAGCGGGCCGCGGTCGGTTTCCGGCCGGTTCCTTTCAGTGGACTTCCGTTGAAACGTCCGGCATCCGGCTGTTATGATCGACACAGCCTCGAAGCCAGATGCGCGTTAGTATCTGCGGTGGAGGCCTGAAGGAGATGACCCGGCCCTTGGATGGTCTGCTGGCTTGGGGAACGCTGGTCACGATGCTCCTCGCGCTCCTGGGCGCGTTCCTCTTCGCCCAGACCGAGCAGGTGATGGGGCCGATCCAGCGGATCTTCTATGTGCATCTTCCGCTCGCGTGGATTGGCTTCGTGGCCTTCGGACACGCCTGCTGGGCGGGGATCCAGTATCTTCGCACGGGCCGGCGCGAGTGGGACGCCGCCGGGGCGTCGGCGGCCGAGATCGGCGTGCTGTTCAGCACGCTCGTCATCGTCACCGGCTCGCTGTGGGCCCGTCCGGTCTGGGGGACCTGGTGGACCTGGGATCCCCAACTCGTGACGTACCTGATTCTGTGGCTGATCTACGTCGGGTACCTGATGCTCCGCAGCGCGGCCGGGGACGACCCGCGCCGGGCGCGGTTCGCGGCGGTCTTCGCCATTGTCGGATTCGTCGATGTTCCGCTGGTCTGGTTCTCGGCGCGCTACCTGCGCGCCCTCTCCCCGGTGATCTTCACCTCGCACAGCATCGGCCTCGCCCCCTCCATGGCCGCGGCCCTCGGGGTAGGGCTGGTGGCCTGGAGCCTCTTTTACGTGCTGCTCTTCCGCGCCCGCCTGCGCCTCGGCCTTTTGGAGGCGCAGGTGGCGGGGCTGGCCGACGAGGCCGGCTGACGGCGATGGCCTATCTCTTCTGGGCGTACGCGCTGGTGTGGGTCGGCATCTTTCTTTACCTCTACGGCCTGGCCCGGCGCAGCCGCGCCCTGGAGCGTCAAGTGGCGGAGCTGGTCGAGCGGTCGCGGGGATCGGCGCGGACGCAGGCGCCCGCGGCCGGCCGTCGCACGGGTGCCGGACCGTCGTGACCAGGTCCGCGCGGCCGGTTGCGTTCGTCACCGGGGTGGTGGTCGTGGTCCTCGCGCTGGCCTACCTGGTCTACGGCGGGATCCAGCAGGGCGCGACCTACTGGGTGACGGTCGGCGAGCTGCGGCACGAGTATCCGGCCGCCCCACCGGGGCGCGTGCGGCTCGGCGGCACGGTGGTGCCCGGGTCGGTCGCCTGGGACGTCTCGCACCAGCACCTGCGTTTTGCCGTGACCGACGGGGTCGACGCGATCCCGGTGCGCTACAGCGGGGTTGTGCCCGACATCTTCGCCGAAGGCCGCCAGGTGGTGGTGGAGGGCCGCCTCAGCGCCGACGGCGTGTTCGCGGCGACGACGCTCCTGGCCAAGTGCCCGACCAAGTACAATCCGGCCGACCCGCAGAAGCGGGTCCCGGGGTAATGCGGCGAGGCGCCTCCGGTGTTGGCTGACCTCGGCCGGTTCAGCCTGCTCGCGGCGCTCGTCCTGGCGCTGTACGCGCTGGCGGCCGCGGCCCTCGGCGGCCGCGCCCGCCTGCCGGGATTGGTGACCAGCGCCGCCCGGGCGCTCGCCGCGATGGCCGCGCTCGAGGCGCTGGCCGGCGCGATTCTGATCGTCGCCCTGGTCCGGCGTGACTACACCTTCGCCTACGTCGTCGCCCATGTCCGCGATGGGCAGGCGCTGGGGTACGACATGACCGCCTTTTGGAGCGGGATGGAGGGATCGCTGCTCCTGTGGGCGCTGATCCTCTCCGGCTACACGCTCGCGGCCGTCCGCAGCATTGCGCGAACGCGGCCGCGGCTGCTCCCCGGAGTGGTTGGCGTGTGCGCCGGCG
>DATHLI010000099.1:0-1678 GCA_035488355.1 bacterium
CCCGCTGCCGCTCGGTCCCATGATAGCCAGGAACTCCCCCTTCGCCACCTCCAGCGACACCCCCTGCACTGCCTGGATGATCGAGGCGCCCCGTTGATAGACCTTGGAGACTCCTTCCAGCCGGACCACGCTCCCTCACAAACTGTCCGCCCACCTATAACACAAAGACGCAAGTCCCGACAATGTAGGGAACGTGAGGTGACGGCTTGCGCCTGGGCGGTGTCCAAGGAAGGGAAGAGCCGCCATGCCGGACGTGCTGGACATGATCTTGCAGTGGGTCTTTCCCACAGACTGCGCGGTCTGCAAACGGCCAGCAGCGGACCGCCGGCTGCCCTTCTTCTGCCGGGCCTGCTGGGAGACGATCCGACCCATCGAGGGCCCTGCCTGCCCTCGCTGCGGACGCCCGTTCGACTCGCCGCTCGCGCTGATCTCCAGTCCCGGACACCTCTGCGGCCCGTGTCGGGAGAAACCGCCCGCGTTCGACCGCGCCCTCTCCCCATACCGTTACGAGGGCGTCTTAGAGAAAGCGATCCACCTCTTCAAGTACCGGCGACGGGACGCGCTGGCAACGCCTCTGGCCGACCTGATGCTCGTCTGGGCAGACAAATTGCCATCCGTCTCCCTGGTCATGCCCGTCCCACTCCATCCCAGCCGCCTGCGAAGCCGCGAGTTCAACCAGGCGCTGTTGCTGGCGGATCGGCTCGCCGCCCGGCTCGGCCTCACACTGTCGTTTGAGCAACTCGTGCGGGTCCGCGCGACTCGGCCCCAGACGGAACTGGACCGTAAGGAACGCGCCCGGAACGTGCGTCGCGCCTTTGCCGTACAGAACCCGGCTGGCTTGGTCAGCGAGCGGGTGCTTCTGGTGGACGACGTCCTGACGACAGGGGCGACCGTCAACGAGTGCGCCAAGGCGCTCCGCCTGGCGGGGGTCGAATCCGTCACGGTCCTGACCCTCGCCCGGCGGGCCTGACGGCGTAGCAGGAAGGGGCCCAACGTGCTGTGACTGGCAAGGAGTGGCAATGACTGGCATGTAAAAATACTTGACAATTCCAGCCCTGCCCTTTAGGATGGCGACCGTATCATCCGGAATGTTCGATGGCCAAGGCGGTACGGGATGAGGTGCTGACCACCGCCGAGACGTGCCGCTACCTGAAAGTGGCGCCTCGGACGCTCTATCGCTACATTCAGGAGAAGCGCGTGCCGGCCTTCAAGCTCGGTAAGGACTGGCGGTTCGTGAAGTCGGAGCTGGACATGTGGCTCCGGAAGAAAAGCCGGGAATACACCCGGAAAAAGCCCCGCTGAGGAGGCCACTCATGTTCTCAGGGGAATATCTCTGCAGGCTGGATGAGAAGGGCCGCTTTCTTCTCCCCTCGGCAGTCCGTGATCTTTTGTGCCCGGACGGGCAAGCCGGGGAAAAAGGCGTCGTCTTCCTGAAGCGGACCGACCCGACGTCGCTCAAAGTGTACCCACTGTCCGCGTGGACCAACTTGCTCAAGCAGACCAGGGCCAAGCTCGATGAAGAACAGAGCCGCCTCTTCATGCACTTCGTGGTCTCGGAGACCGCCACGTCGGAAATCGACAAGGCGGGCCGCATCCTCATTCCCGGTAAGCTTCGCAAGCACATCAACCTCGCCGATGACCAGGAGATTGTCCTGGTGGGCATGTATGAGCATTTCGA
>DATHLI010000100.1:0-3630 GCA_035488355.1 bacterium
CAGGCCGAGATCAAGCAGATCAAATACGGCAACACCCCCCACACCGATGAGCGGATCTACTTCGAGATCATCGAGGGGAAGACGGCGCACCTGTTCAGCGCGGCCTGCCGCTGCGGCGCGCTCACCGCCGGGCCCTCCGGGGCGAACGCGGCCGCGCTCGGGGAGTTCGGCCTCGAATGGGGCATGGCGTTTCAGATCACCGATGATGCGCTGGACCTTGTCGGCACCGCCGAGCAGGTCGGCAAGCCGATCGGCAGCGACATCCAGACGGGCAAAGTGACGCTGCCGGTCATTTACGCGCTGGCCCACGCACAGGGGTCCGACGGGCGCCGGCTGGAGGAGATCCTCCGGAGCCCGGACGGCGACCGGGCCCCGCAAGAGGCGGGCGAGGTAAACGCGATCCTCGCCCGCTGCGGGGCGGTGGAGCACGCCTTTCAGGTGGCCCGGGCGCGCGCCGAGCGGGCCGCTGCGAGCCTGGCCCGGCTCCCCAACTCGCCGGCCCGAGAAAGCCTCGAGGCGCTGGTAGAATTCGTCACGGTCCGGACCCGCTGATCGGCCCGCAGGGGGGGTGGGAACTCGGTAGCGCCCCCGCACGCTACTGTGTATAATGAGTCCGGAGGTGCCGTATGTCCCCGAAGATGTGGGAACTCATCATTCTCCTCGCGATCGTGATCCTGCTGTTCGGCCCCAGCCGGCTGGCCGGCCTGGGCGGAGCTATTGGCAAGGCCATGCGGGATTTCCGGGAAGCCACGAAGCCGGAGGAGCCGAAGGGCCCGGCTCCCGAAAAGGGGACGGGCGAGAAGACCTGATCTCCAGGCCGCGCCCCGTAAGAGGGCGCGGCCGCCGGGCAGAGCGGAATGAGCGGCCGCGCCGCTCTTTTTTTGCGCGCCGCGGGCCTCGCGGACCACAGCGAACGATCACGGTCGGGGGAGACGGCGCGACCTCGAGCGCCGAGTCCGGCGGGAGGTGATTCGTGGTCGCCCGACCCAGGCGAGGTCGCAATCCCTGGTGGATCCTGGTGGTGATCGTGATCGCGGGAGCGATGCTGGGGAACGTCCTCGCCGGCGCGGTCGGTCAGTTCACCTATCTGGCGTGGCTCAGCCGCTCGATCAGGTTTGGCCTGATCCCCCCGGGCATCGGCCAGGTCCAGCCGTTCGTGATCAATCTGCAGGTCTTGACCCTGACGCTCGGGCTCGCGGTTCGGTTGAACCTCGCGATCATCCTTGGTATACTTGTTGCGGCATTCGTGTTCCGGATGCTCTGACCGCGACGGTCCACACGATAGAGGGGGTGGGGACTGGCGCTCCTGGAAGGATTGTCAACCTCGCCCCCACCAACGTCCCTGGCTTGTTCTGAGGGGGGCAGCCCCGTCGCCGAGGGAACCTCAATAATGTCCTCACCCCTTGCTCCTCCGCGGGGACAACCGCCGGAGGCCGTGCGTCTTCCTCGGTCACCCCGGATGAAGGATTTGCCTGCCGAGTTGCGGCCCCGGGAACGCCTCCTCACCGAGGGGCCGGCGGCGTTGAGCATCGCTGAACTGGTCGCGGTGCTCCTGCGGACGGGGTCCCGGCGTCGCAGCGCCCTGGAGGTTGCCACAGAGCTGCTCTGCCGGCACGGCAGCCTCGAGCGGCTCGCCGCGGCATCGCCCGCGGAATTGTGCCGCACCCCGGGGATGGGCCAGGTGAAGGCGCTCAATCTCCTGGCGGCGTTCGAACTCGGCCGGCGCCTCCGTGTTCTTCCTCCCACTGTGCGGCCCACGATCCGCGCCCCGGCCGATGTGGCCGCGCTCATCATGGGGGATCTCCGGTTCCGGGAGACCGAGCACTTCTGGGTCCTGCTGTTGAACACCAAGAACGAAGTGCTCGACCGGATCGAGGTCTCCGCGGGGGGCCTGGCCAGTTCTCCGGTGCACCCGCGGGAGGTGTTCAAGGCGGCCGTGCGGCGGGGCGCCGCCGGCCTGGTCCTCGTCCACAACCACCCCTCGGGGGACCCCACCCCGAGCCGCGCGGACGTCGCGCTGACGGTCCGGCTTGGCCGCGCAGGGCGGGTATTGGGCATACCTATCATTGATCACGTCGTCATTGGGGACGGCCGGTACACCAGTCTTCGGGAGCAGGGCGTGGCCTTCGATTAGCGCGACCGCAAGGCATGAGTCCGTGAGGTGTAGCTCGCGGACGCCCCTGACCGAGCACGCCGGGGGCGATGACGCGACTGGGGTTCGCAGGGAACCAGAGAGGAGCGAGGAGGAGGCATGATATTTAATGGGATGCTGAGTCGATTCACCCGAGACATGGGCGTGGACCTTGGAACCGCCAATACGCTGGTGTACGTGCGGCGAGAAGGGATCGTGCTGCGTGAACCTTCGGTGGTGGCCAAGCGGGTGGACGGTGGAGAGATCCTGGCCGTGGGGGACGAGGCGAAGAAGATGATCGGCCGGACCCCCGGGGATATCGTGGCCACGCGGCCCCTGCGAGACGGCGTCATCGCCGATTTCGACACCACCGCGGCCATGCTCGCCTACTTTATCCGCCACGCGCTCCACGGCCGCAGTTTCCTGCGGCCCCGGGTGATTGTGGGCATCCCCAGCGGGGTGACGGAGGTGGAGAAGCGGGCGGTCATCGACGCCACGCTCCAGGCCGGCGCCCGGGAGGCGTACCTGATCGAACAGCCGATGGCCGCGGCGATCGGAGCGGGGCTGCCGGTCTCGGATCCGGTCGGGAGCATGGTGGTCGACATCGGGGGGGGAACCACCGAGGTCGCCGTCATCGCCCTGGGCGGGATCGTGACCGCCCGGAGCCTCCGCATCGCGGGCGACGAGATGGACGAATCCATCATCCAGTACTCGCGGAAGGCGTATAATCTGCTGATCGGCGAGCGCACGTCGGAGGACATCAAGATCGCCGTCGGCTCGGCCTTCCCGCAGCGCGAAGAGCAGACGATCGAGGTGCGCGGCCGTGACCTGGTGTCGGGCCTGCCGAGAACCGTGCGGATGACCAGCACGGAGATCCGGGAAGCGATGGCCGAGCCCATCGCGGGTATCGTCGAAGCCGTGAAGATGACCCTGGAGCGGACACCCCCGGAGCTCGCCGCCGATATCGTCGACCGCGGCATCGTCATGGCCGGCGGGGGGTCGCTGCTTCGGGGGCTCGATCGCCTGCTCTCCGAGGAGACCGGCATGCCGGTCACGCTGACCGACGATCCCCTGAGCGCCGTTGTCCTCGGCACGGGGAAGGCGCTCGAGGAGATCGAGACCTATAAACGGTTTTCACAGGTGCTGATCACCAGCAAGAGGCTCTAGGAGCCGCCGTGCTGCTTGATGCTGTCGGCCGTCGCCGCCGGTTCGTGGTCTTTGTCGTTCTCTGCATCCTGTCCCTCGGTGTGCTGACCGATCAGGTCCGCGCCCCAGACAGGCGCCGGGCGGGATGGCTGGCGTTCGCCGTGGAGGGGGTGCTGGCGCCCTTCACCGCCGGCCTCTCCCGGATCGGCGATAAGGTCGGGGCGGCCCGGGCGATGCTGACCGAGATCGGCACCCTGCACGGGGAAAACGCCCGGCTGCGCATCGAGGTGGCGCGGCTCCGCGCGGAAAACGCGCAGCTCCAGGAGGCCTCGAAGGAAGCCCTGCGGCTTCGC
>DATHLI010000101.1:0-5204 GCA_035488355.1 bacterium
CGGTCGCTGTACAGCCATGATCTGGCGACCTTCGGCCGGAGCACGGGCTACAATCAGGGCGACGCCGCCGGCTTCATCCGCCTGTTCGGCCTCCCGGCCAAAGTGTTCGCCGAGATCAATCCGGAGCTCGTCCGGGATCTCCCGCCGGGTGTGCGAGGCGATCCGGAGCGTGCCCGCGGCGGGGGTGAGGACGGCCCGCGGCCGGCGGTGCCGGGTCCCGGACGCCGCTCCGCTCCGAGGCCGTAGCGTGCCGGACGCCAGGCCACCCCGCAAGGAGGATTCGGTCACCGCTCGGCTGTGGGGCGGCCGTTTCCGGGGCGAACCGGACCCGCAGATCGCCGCGTTCACGACGTCGCTGCCGTTCGACCAGCGGTTGTACCGGGCCGATATCCTCGGCAGCATCGCGCACGCCACGATGCTGGGACGCTCGGGCATCATCGCCCCCGACGACGCCGCCCGGATCGTCCAGGGGCTCCGGGAGATCCTGGGCGAGGTGGATGCCGGCCTGCTCAAGATCGAGGGAGCCGAGGACATCCACACGTTTGTGGAGTCCGCCCTGCGCGTGCGGATCGGCGACGCCGCCCGCCGGCTGCACACCGCACGGTCCCGGAACGACCAGGTGGCGACCGATCTTCGATTCTACTTGAAGGGGGAAATCGTCAAGATCGTGGGGCGCACGCTGGCCCTGCAGCAGGTGCTGCTGGCGCTGGCCGAGGCCCATTCCTCGGTGATCATCCCGGGATACACGCATCTCCAGCGGGCGCAGCCGGTCCTGCTCGCCCACCACCTGCTCGCCTACGTCTGGATGCTCCACCGCGATGTCGGCCGGTTCCGCGACGCGTTCGCCCGGACCGATGCGCTCCCGCTCGGCGCCGCCGCGCTCGCCGGGACGTCCTATCCGATCGACCCCCAACTGGTGGCCGACCTGTTGGGGTTTTCCTCGGTGTGCGAGAACAGCCTGGACGCGACCTCAGACCGGGATTTCGCCGTCGAGTTCGTGTCGGCCGCGGCCATGCTGATGGTCCACCTGTCCAGGCTCGCGGGGGAAATCGTCCTGTGGGCCACCGCGGAGTTCGGGTTTGTGGAGCTCCTCGACGCGGTCGCCGCCGGCAGCAGCATCATGCCGCAGAAGAAGAACCCGGATGCGGCCGAGCTTGTGCGCGGCAAAGCCGGGCGGGTGATGGGGGATCTCGTGACCCTGCTGTCCATCCTCCGGGGGCTCCCGCTGGCCTACAACAGCGATCTGCAGGAGGACAAGGAAGCGGTCTTCGACGCGGTGGACTCGACGAATGCGAGCCTGCAGGCGATGGGTCTCATCCTCCACGGCATCCGGATCAACAAGGAGACGATCGCCGCGCGATTGCGCGGAGGGTTCATGGGCGCGACCGAGATCGCCGACGACCTGGCCCGCCGCGGCATGCCGTTCCGGGACGCCCACGAGCTGGTGGGCCGGATCGTGCTGTACGCGCAGGAGCAGGGCCGGGAGCTGTGGGAGCTCTCGCCCGACGAGTACCGGGAGTTCAGTCCTCTGCTCGATGCGTCGGTGGTGGAGGCGACGACCCCGGCGGGCGCGGTCGCCCGCAAGCGTTCCCATGGGGGCACGGCCCCGGAGCGCGTCCGGGAGCAGGTCCAGGCCGTCCGGGGCGCGCTGACGGAGAACCTCTCCTGGCTGGCGTCGCTCCCCGCCGTTCCCGTGGAGCGGGAGGCGGCTGCGCCGGGCGTCCAGCCGGGCGGGCGGGCCCCGGGGCGCTGACGCATGGCGGGGAGGTCTGCGCAGCGCACGCCGTCGCGCGACGCCGGCCCATCCGACCGCGAGCGCCGCATCCGCGAGATCATCGCCCGGCACCCCGTCGGGACGCAGGAGGAACTGGCCGCCACCCTGCGCCGGCAGGGGCTGGCGGTCACCCAGGCCACGGTCTCCAGAGACATCAAACGCCTCGGCCTGGTGAAGGCGCCGTCGGGAGATGGGCGGGCCCGCTACGTGCTCCCCGAGCGCCCCTCGCCGGTCGATGTGCTGCGGCGCCTTCGGCTGGCGATCGACGAGTACGTCCTCTCGATCGATGCGGGAGAGGACCTGGTGGTGATCCACACCCTCACCGGCTGCGCGAACGCCGTGGCGGAGGCGGTCGATGAGATGGCATGGGAGGACGTCGTCGGGACCGTTGCCGGCGACAACACGATCCTGGTCGTCCCCCGGCGCCATACCGCCCGTGCCCGCGTGCTCGGACGGCTCCGCACGCTCATCGAGGGCGGGCGCGGCGATCATCGCCGCTGATCCGCGCGTGGGCATCCGTCGATGCCCTCACGTGCCTGCGGCATGCGCCACGACCCGTCCCCCCGCAGCAGGGGTCCGGCCGGGATGAGCCGAACGAACTCCAACGAGGCTGTGAGCGCCGCACCGGCGAGGACCCGTCCATGGAAGTCTGGGTCACCAACTTACAGCACAAGGTCCCTATCGAGACGGGCTTCATCCGGGAGGTCGTCACCTCTGCGCTGCGGCTCGAAGGGTATTCGCAGCCTCCGGAAGTGAGCGTTGCGCTGGTCGACGACGCGTACATCCAGGTCCTCAATCGCGAGTATCGGGGAGTGGACCAGCCGACCGATGTCCTCGCGTTCCCGATGGAGACGGTCGAGGGCGTGCGGAGCGAGCCGGCGCTCGGAGACATCGTGATCTCGCTGGAGCGGGCTCGAGCCCAGGCTCGTGAGTTCAAGCATCCGATTCGCCGCGAGGTCGCCCTGCTGGCCGTGCACGGTCTGCTGCACCTGATGGGGTACGAAGACGACACCGAGACCGGCGCCTCGCTGATGTGGTCCAAGCAGAAGCTGTTGCTCGACAAGATCCTGGGTACCGCATTCCGAGACAGCCGGTAGGTGCCCGCCGCCCCCCCGCCCGTCCGGTCGTTTCCAAAAGCGCTGGCCTGCGCCGTCCGCGGCCTGCGCCACGCGGCAAAGACCCAGCGTCACTTCCGGGCACAGCTCGTGATCGGCGCCGCCGCCCTCCTCGCCGCGGCGTGGGCCGGACTGGGAGCGCTCGAGGTCGCCGTGCTCGCCGTCACCACCGCGATCGTCCTGGGCGCCGAACTCCTCAATACCGCAATCGAAACGCTGACCGACCTCGTCCATCCCGACCTGGATCCCGCCGCCGCCGTGGTGAAGGACGTCTCGGCCGCGGCGGCGATGACGGCCGCGGGGCTGGCGCTCGCCGTGGGGGTGCTGGTGTTCCTCCCCCGGCTCAGCGCGTTGTCGTCCTTGGCCTCGCGGGGCATCCCGCTCATCCTCAGCCTGGTCTGTCTCGTCCTCCTGTCCGGAGGAGTCCTGCGGCGCCGGTAGGCGATTTGCGGCGATTTGGCGCTGTAAGCTCTTTCTGAAGCCCGGCGGCGGTCAAATCTGGGTATAAAGAAGGGTGTATTCGAGGTATGTTATAATTAACGCACTAGCCGTAGCCGCTTCCGCGCATCTGCTTACCGCGCCAGGGAAAGGACAGGTTGACGCTGCTTGGAGGACTCCAGTATTGGCCTTCGGGTCGGGTTGCTGCTTGTCCTGATCGTGTGCTCCGCGTTCTTTAGTGCTTCGGAAACCGCGCTCTTTGCCGCCAACCGGGTTGTCCTCCGCCAGCGCCGTGCCCAGGGGGACCGCCGGGCCGCCACCGCACACGCGCTGCTGAGCCAGGCCAGCGAGCTGCTCACGACCCTCCTGGCCGGCAACACGCTGTCCAACGTCGGCGTGTCCGTCGTCGCGACCTCGATCGCGTTCTCCCTGATGGGCCGCGGCGGTGAGTGGGCCGCCTTCCTGGCCACCGCGCTCGTGCTGTTGATCATCGCGGAGATCGCCCCGAAGACCCTCGCCGCCCGCTATGCCGACCGCCTCGTGCTGGTCGTCGCCGGCCCGATCCACGCGTTGATGCGGATCTTCACCCCGCTGATCCGGGTGCTCTCGCTTGTGGCGACCGCGCTCGTCCGGCCGTTTGGCGGCCACATCACGCCGCGGGCTCCCCTCGTGACCCAGGAGCAGCTTCGCTTCCTCGTCCAGGTCGGTGAGGAGGAGGGGGTCATCGAGCAGGAAGAACGGGAGATGATTCACTCGGTCTTCGAATTCGGCGACACGGTGGTGCGGGAAGTGATGCGCCCCCGGGTGGATATCTCCGCGGTTCCGGCCGATGCGACGCTCAACCGCGCTCTGGCGCTGATGACCGAGCGGGGGCACTCGCGCCTCCCCGTCTACGAGGGCACCATTGACCACGTCCTGGGCGTCGTGTACATCCGGGATCTCATTCCGGCGCTGCGGCACGGCCGGTTGGACCAGCCGGTGTCCGAGCTCAAGCGTCCCCCCTTCTTCGTCCCGGAATCGAAGAAGGTCGATGAGCTGTTCAAAGAGATGCAGCAGAAGAGGGTCTCCATGGCGATCGTCCTCGACGAGTACGGGGGCACCGCCGGGCTGGTGACGGTCGAGGACCTGCTCGAGGAGATCGTGGGAGAGATTCAGGACGAGTACGATCTCGAGGAGAAGCCGATCCAGCTCGTGGACGACCGCACCGCGGTGGTGAATGCCCGCATCCACCTCGACGAGGTCAGCGAACTGTTGGGAGTCCGGCTCCCTCAGGACGAGGTGGACACGGTGGCGGGCCTCGTCTACTCGCTGTTCGGCCGGGTCCCCACCCCGGGGGAGACGATCGAGCTGCCGGGGATTGCATTGCGGGTGGAGAAGACCCTCGGGCAGCGGATCACCCGGGTCCGGATCACGCGCACGACGCCGGCGCCCCAGGAGGAAGCGGCCCCCCTGTGAGGCTCCGGCTGCGGACCTACTTCCTCGCCGGCCTCCTCGTGTTGATCCCCCTTGGGGTGACCGTCGGGATCCTCTCCTGGCTCTTCAATCTCCTGGACGGGTTTCTCGGTCCGCATATCTACGACTACCTCGGCCATCCCGTCCCCGGACTGGGCCTGATCGCGACGGTGCTGCTGGTCTTCCTGATCGGGCTCGTGACGACGAACATCGTGGGCCGGCGCGTGATGGCCGCGGTCGACGGCGCGCTCCAACACATCCCCCTCGTCCGCAGCATCTACACCATCGCAAAGCAGATGAGCGACAGCCTCCTCCAGCGCCACGTGAATTTCCAGCAGGTGGTGCTGGTGGAGTATCCGCGCCGGGGGCTGTATCAGATCGGGTTCGTCACCGGGGTGATCGAGGGGCCGCTGCAGGATGAGCTG
>DATHLI010000102.1:0-3601 GCA_035488355.1 bacterium
ATCCGGTCCATGGGTCGGGTGGCGACGAGCGGCCGGATGCGGATCCTTTCCTGCAGCACCTGGTCCAGAACGTACGGGTAATGCTCGGGCGGGCAGCCCCAGGTGCCGCGGACCTCGGCGTCGTAGGCCATCAGTCGTGAGAGGTGGTAGGACACCGGCTCCGGGCTGAAACCGACGACCACCACCATGCCGGCATAAGCCAGAAGTTCCAGAGCGGTCTCCTGCCCGGCCTGGGTCCCGCTCATCTCGAAGATCTTCCAGCCGGAGCGGGCGTCGAGGCGGTTCTTCCGGCAGAGAGACCGGAATTCCTTGCGGACCTCCCGAGGGCTGCGGGCGGCTGCAGAAAGAGGCAGGTCGACGCCGAAGGCCTGGGTCTGCGCCAACTTGTCTGGACTGCGGCCGATGCCGATCACGACCTCGGCGCCCAGAAGCTTGGCCCACTGGGCCATGTAGATCCCCAGGCCGCCGGTGACGCCGACGATGATGACCCGGTCGCCCCGCTGGAGACCGCCCCGCAGCGCTGCCTGATACGGCGTAGCCACCGCATCCGCCACCACAGCCAGCAGCTCCAGGGGAATTGCGGCTTGCGCCGGGACCTCGCACAGCTCCCGGGCCGGCACCGGGATGTGGCTGGCGAAGCCCCCGTAGGGACCGTAGCTGTTCCCGGGCATCTTCTGCGCCAGGCACCGGTTGGCCCGGCCGGCCCTGCACAGCCCGCAACTCCCGCAGGGAAGAATGGTGGGAACAATGACTCTTTTCCCGACCCAGGAGGCGTCCCCGGCCACCACGGTTCCGCTGATCTCGTGCCCCAGGGTCAGGGGTGGCCTGGACACCGTGAGAATGCCGTCGTAGAAATAGCCGAGATCGGTCCCGCAGATGCCGCACCCGGCGATCTGGACCAGCGCCTCTCCCGGAGCGAGCGCCCCGAGAGGCAGGAAGCGCTGTTCGAGGTGAAAAGGCGGAGAGCGGCGCGTGTCTTCCCGCTCGCCGGCAGAAGCCACCATCTGCCAGGCGTGGATGCCCGAAGGCAGGATCGATGCGGGCATGGTCGGTTTCCTGACTCTCAGAGCTTCGACGAGCCCGGCTCCCGGGCTCCGGTCCGCCGCAACCACAGCGCCTCGAAGGCGGCCGCTTCCGCGGTGTGCCACTCCCTCCAGGCATCTGCAGATTCTCGAGGGCCGGCTTTGAGCGCCCGCAGGTCTGTCGCATCCCGGGCGCGGAATGCTTCGATCGCCGTGCTCACCTGCCCCGCGAAATCCCGCCCTTCGAAGATCCGGCTGACCAGGCCGACTGTGTAGGCGGCGCGCACACCGAGGAACTCCCCGCTGGTGACCAGCGCGAGGACCTGCTCGCCGGCGAGGTGCCGGTGGAGTAACCGGATTCCCCCCCAGGCCGGAATCAGTCCCCGCTTGCATTCGGGGAAGCCCAAGACGGCGCGCGCGTGGGCCCAGCGCAGATCGCAGGCCAAGGCCAGCTCGAACCCGCCACCCAGGGCGAGGCCATTGATCGCGGCCACGGTCAGCGCATTCAGCCGATCGAGGCGGCGGATGAGGGCCTGCCCTCGCCTGAAGAAATCCAAGGCTTCCGGGGGCGGGAGCGCCTCGAGGGCCGCCAGATCGACCCCCACCGAGAAGACCTTTCCCTCCCCCCGCAGGACCAGCACCTTGACGTGCGGCGCCTCGGCCACCGCGGCGACCGCGGCTTCGAGCTCGTCGAGCAACGCAGGCGAGATGGCGTTGCGGCCGTCCTCCCGGCGCAGGACGAGATGCGCGATACTGTGCGCAAGCGAGAGCGCGATCGATCCGCCGCCGCTCACAGCGGGTTCAGGCCCGGGCGACACCGAGCAGGCACAGTCCATGACGGCTGGAAACGGGCAAGACCACATAGCCGGTTTCCTCTCCCCGGAGGCGCTCGGTGGCCTTGATCCTGCCCGCCTGCAACAGCGGCAGATATTCGGGGCCGATGTCCAACGGGTCGCCGAGATCGAGGTCGAGGGTTTCGGCCCCTGCCAGCGCCGCGAGCGGCAGAGGCTGCGGGATCGGACGAGGCAGGCGGAAGGCCAGCGCGCAAGAGCGCGGCTGCACGAGCCCCGGGCTCTCGAGCTCGATCTCCGTCAACGCCACGCCCGCGCGCGCCCCCCGCTGCTGCGCCCGCTCGGCCCGTTCCAGGCAGAAAATGCAGGACCATTGCGGAACAGGCCGCGCTGCTTCCCCGTTCGCCAGGCTCTCCGAAAAGCCTGTGAAGACGGTGTGGCAGCGTTCGGTTGCAAGCAGCTGCCGAGCCCGCCGCAGAAGGATGAGCGAGAGGTTGGATCGGCCGGCCACGGTGAGATTCGGCCCCTTGATGCCGTGGGCCATGGCTGCCGTCGCCGCGGGGACGTTATAGCCGAAGTTGGAGAACAGCGTGCTCGAAAGGAGCTTTCCCTGCCGGGCGCGGAGCTGCTCGTAGGCCTTGTCCCGGGTCGCGCCGGGCCCCCGCGTGGCTGCCAGCAGGATGCCGAAGCCGTAGGGATCCTGCGCCACCGCCTGGGGCGCGATGCCCGCATCGCCCATCGCTTCCTCGACGGCGACGATTGCGTTCTTCGCGAGCGGGTCCAGGTAACGGGCGACCTGCAGTTTGGGGCTTTTGATGCCGAGCAGCTCGGTCAGTCCCCCGGGGGGGAGCGAGGCATTGCCCGCGGTCCGGCACGGCGACTCGGCACCTTCGCCCATAGCGCGGAAAAAACTCTCCTTCCCGCCCAGGGGGGACAGGAGACCGATCCCCGTGAGCACGATGTCGCAAGTCATGGATCGGTCCCCGGGCCGGCGTTCACCCGGGAGAAGATGACCGCGCCGTTGCAGCCGCCGAATCCAAAAGAGTTGCTGAGGGCGTGCTCAATAGCGGCCATCCTGGCTTCACCGCAGACCAAGTTCAGCGGCAGTTCGGGGTCGGGCGCCGCCACGTTGAGGGTGGGCGGAACCTTCTGGTCTCGTAAGGAGAGCACGGTCGCGATCGCTTCGAGGGCGCCGGCGGCGCCCATGACATGGCCGATGGCCGGCTTGATCGAGGAGACCGGGATCCGCTGTGCCGCAGGCCCGAAAAGGTCTCGGATCGCCGCGTACTCCATGCGGTCATTCAAAGGGGTTCCCGATCCGTGCAGGTTGATGTGGTCCACATCCTGCGGGCGGATGCCGGCATCCCCCAAGGCCTGCCCCATGACCTTGACCGCGCCCGCACCGCTCGGGTCGGGCCCGGTGATGTGATGCGCATCGCAGCTGTAACCGGCGCCGGCGCACGCGGCATAAGCGGAGTGGTCCTGCGCCAAGCTCTCGCGTTCCAGCACCAGGATCCCAGCCCCTTCGCCGAACAGAGTGCCGTCCCGCTCGGGGGTGAAGGGACGGATGAGAGTCGGGGTCAGGGTGTTGAGGGCCGAGTGCCCGAGGTATTTCATCCGGTCCAGCGTGTCCACCCCGCCGCAGATCACGACCTCGTAGCCCTCGTGCCGGATCATGTCCTTCGCGATGCCGATGGCATTGGTGCCGGCGGCGCAGGCGGTGGTGACGATGAGCGCCTCGCCGCTCACGCGGTAAGCGTCCGCAAGCTCCTCGACCACGCCGGCAAA
>DATHLI010000103.1:0-7475 GCA_035488355.1 bacterium
CGTCGGGATCGATACGACCTATTACATCGCCGAGGCGATGTTCGCGGAGTTCAAGGACGCCCGGTACGCCGCCCCGCCCCTCCTGCGGAAGATGGTGCTCGCCGGCCACCACGGCCGGAAGACGGGGAAAGGGTTCTACGATTACTCGAAGACGTAAACATGGATTTCTTGCGAAAGGTAACGGCCTGTCTCAACGCCCACACAAGTGGAACGGCGGGGGAGTTCTTGAGGTGGGCAGACGAGGTATGGCAGTCGAGCGTGGATAAGGGAAAGGAGGATTTCAACGCCGCAGAACTCTTGATCGGAGTGGCTTGCAAGTAAAGTGAACCTGATGCTTGGACACCCTGTCACTGTATTACGTGAGGCTCAATAGATGGGCCGTGATTATCAAAACAGGCCGTGTGGTGGTTGAGGCCGAGACACTCGACGCCGCCCGTGAAAAGGTCGAGCGCATGGGACATTTCGTGGTAGAACCTCTGTTTTTCCCTTGCCTGAAAACGTTCGTTGATCCGATCAATGAACACATTAAGCCCTCTTTTCCAGGACCGTCAGGCGCTGATGCACGGACGGCGACGAGACGGGTTCGAGCGTCGCGGAGCACGCGAGGGCTCGACTCACCGCCAAAGTTGCGCTCGATCTCACTCAGCCTCTTAGAACCTTGAACGGCTAAACGGAGTTGTCGTCTGTATCTGGAGAGGAGAACAAGGACGATGCCACCGACGAGAAGGCATATAAGCTCGGGTTATCGTATTGAGGGAGGAGCCGCAGCCGACCAGGACATCATAGTTTAAGGGGTGATTCCTTTGGTCATGGTGATTCCTATGGGTGAAGGGATAGGTTGAAGTACAAGAATCGATAGGCGCGTGTCGCTCACGGACGAACGCGGATGATCGTCTTGCCCTTGACCCGCTCGGTCGGGTTGAAGGCGGCGACGGCGTCATCGAGGGTCGCGACGTTGCCGATGTTCGTCCGCACTCGCCCGTCACGCGCCCGCCGGACAATCTCACTTAGTTGGGCGCGATCGGGTACGACGACGAAGTCAACCGTGAGGCCGTCAGCGGGCCGTGCCTCGGTCGGGCCGGTGATGGTCACCAGCATTCCTCCGGCGCGAATCAGGCCTGCGGACCGCTTCGCGATGTCGCCGCCGAGGACATCGAAAACCAGATCGACTCCGCCGACATCTTCTATGGCGTCGTTATCGAGGTCGACGAACTCCTGCGCGCCGAAGTCGAGAGCCGTCTTACGGCCGGCAGCGCGCCCGGTGCCGATGACGTAGGCGCCGGCCTCACGTGCGAGCTGGGTTGCCATCGAACCGACTACGCCGGCCGCACCGTGCACGAGGACGCTCTGCCCCGCACGAAGGCGGCCGTGCTCGAACAGCCCCTGCCACGCGGTCAGGCCCGGCATCGCGAGGGCCGCGCCCTCCGTAAAGTAAACGTCGCCCGGCAGCGGCGCGAGGTTGCGTGCCTCAACGGCTACATACTCCGCCAGCGTGCCGTCGCGAGTCCAGTCCGTGAGGCCGAACACCCGCTGTCCCACCGACAGCCCCGTCGTTCCATAGCTGAGGGCGGTGACGACTCCGGCCAGCTCGTGGCCGGGGATCGACGGCGTCCGGTCACGGCCGAGGCGATCGATCCAGGTCGAGGGCCACGACAGCTCATTCCCGGTGAATCCCGACGCATGAACCTGAACAACGACATCGCCGTAGTTCGCGCCCGAGAGGCTGGCGAGCGCCGCCCCCTGCGGCTCGGGCCGCTCCACCAGCTTCATCCCGGCCGTTCCCGCAGCCTGGTCCGTCACCACAATCGCCTTCATCGTCCGCCTCCCTGTGTTGTGAAGCTCGGCCAACGGGTGCCGCTGTCGAATTTATCCAGGCCGCCGAAATGTCGCTCCGCACTTTCGACAAGAGCGGCGGCTCCGGTCGCCGGACTGGAAATGTCTCCTGCGAGAACACGAACCTTGCCGGAGGTTCCTCCAATTTCTGCTGCCGCCGACTGGAGCTTTGCCTCGTCTCTGCCGCCGATAAGTACGGAAGCCCCATGCGCAACTAAACGCTTGGCGGTTTCTTTTCCTATGCCCGAGCTGCCTCCCGTGACAATCGCTACTTTATCCTTGAAATGCATGAATCTCTCCTTTACGTTTTCTTTAATATGATTTCGTCGTCGCAAGGCGAAGACACCGTTGGCAAAAAGCTTGTGGCAATGCCACCTTCCCCGGGCCGGCCCCCCTTTTGCGCATTCACATTCTCATTTGTCGCGGAGCAAGGGATAGAACTGCACCCACGTCATGTCGGTCTTGGCAACGTTCGCCATGTGACAACCAGCGCACTCATTCACCGGCGCTTCCGCGGCAGATGCTGCATAGGGCATGGCATGATGTCCGAAAGTGAAAAAGCCCCATCCGTTGGTCTTTGCAAAACGCTTGGAATCTTCCACGGTGGCATCAATGCCGTTAAACGGCCCATTGAAGAACCCCCGCCCGGAAGGTTCTGTTCTGGAGCCGTCAGGGAACGTCGGGTTAAGAACCAGGGTCAACTCTTTCACGATGAGCGTGCCTTTCGGGAACTTTCCAGTCTCCTTATACGCCTTGAGGTTACGGGCCTCAACATACACGTTGTGGAATTCAGGAAAATTAGCGTGTCCGCCGTTCAATCCGTTCGGGGTGAGCGGGCCTCCGACAAAAACCCAATTGCGAAAACCTGTTGGCAATTTCAGCTTGCCGTCCGCCAGAAATACTGCACTGGAGGTTTTTTCTTGAGCCAATAGGGACTCGCCATGAAACAAGATTGTCAAGGAGACCACTACTGCCGCCACGACAAGAATCTCAGTTGCTATCCGGAATTTCCATTTTGGATCCTGAACTCCTCGGACATTTCCAATTTGGCACTTGAATTCCTCCTTCAAAGGTACCCACCCCCGGCTTTTCCCGTCCGGGGCCCTCCCCGCCGACCCCGAAAGCCCGTTTGTGCCCTCCTTGGACCCTCAACGCTCGGTATGGCTGCGTTGGCACCGAGTTCTTGGACACTACTCCCACCTCCGACACTGGCCGCATCGGTGGCAGCAGTGAAAGCGCTGCTATCCCGCTGGCACCGACAGTGCCGCAAGCCGCCGCACAATCATCCCGAACAATCGCCGCGTCAAGTGTCCCTCCGCCAACAGCAGCCAGTAATACCGCGCATGCTTCACGAGCCGCCCGCCCGTTTTCATCAGCCGTTGCTGCAGACTCGTCAGCGACCACGTGTCAACTCGCTTCGGCACGGCGAGCCGCCGCCACAGGTTCCCAAGATTGTAGGCGATGACGCTCAGGGCGAGCCGCACCTCGTTCGCCCGAAACCTGTGGCAGCTCAGCCGCGTCATCTTCACGGCCAGTTTGCCTTCCTTGATCCACTGTTCTGCAGTTCCTCTCTTGTTGTAGAAGCGCACCACCGCCCGGCTGTCCGTCTCCAGGGTCGTCACGATGAAGCCCACCAGCGGGAACAGTTCCCCGCAGTGGAATTCTATCTTCGCCACGACCCGCCGCGCCGTCGTCCAACTCGCAGCCTGGTACCGGAAGCTCGTGTACCGGACCACCGGCTTGTGACTGGGTCTGCCCACAGGCCGCGTCAGCAACTCCGCGACCTCCCGCTCCAGAATGTCATTGGATGGGACGCGGATAGCGTACTTCACATCCCGTCCCTCCAGGGCCTCGTAGATCTCCGGTTTGGCGAAGGCGGCATCGGCGCGGACGACCACGTCCTTGCCCTGCTTCTGCTGCCGCTCGATCTCCGGCAGAAGCACCTGATCCCAGTCCGCGGCGCTGTGAACGTTGCCCGGTCGCAGCTTGGCTGCCAGGCAGTCGCCCTCCCGATTGAACAGCAGCAGCGGATGGTAGCAGGTCGACTCGAAGTGGCCGTTGTAGGCGCTCTGCTCCTGCCCGCCGTAGACGGGGATCTCGGTGCTGTCCAGATCGAGCACCACACGCTGCGGGGAGGCCAAGGCCTCCACTCTTGCGATCAGCTCCCGGTTGAACACGGCCAGTCCCGCGAGGTTCTCGTCCCGGGTCAGCAAGTCCGTTTCGAAGGAGTGCACCCGGGACGTCAGCGCGGCCCCGCGCTCCCAGATCGTCTCTGAACTGATCAGTCGGAACGTCGGATCGTGGGCGAGGGATTCCGCGTCGTTCACGTCCTCATAGCCTGCCAGGCGGCGCTAGACTGATTGCCGAATCAGGTCGGCGAGCGGAAACTGCGTGTTCTTGCCTCGCGGATCGGTGATGTGCTGCGCAATCAGGTCGCTCAGCCCCAATCGCTCGTCCAGTTCGCGCACAAGGATCAGGCCGCCGTCGGAGGTGACCCGCGAGCCTTGGAACTCGACCTTCAACGCAGGGTTGAAAGAGAGCTGGAAGGGCTGGTTTTGAGCTTCACCCATTAGGTACGCACCTCCCCCGCGTCATCATCGTGCGCAAACCCGCATCCATAAAGGCGTTCGATGCATCTCCAAGGTTCCCCGTGCGCGGTCAAATCGGAAATGCAGGGTAAAGGGGTTCGGGAACCCACACTGGAAGTCCCTGCGAATTGCGGCGATTGCGGAGAAAGGGGAGAGGTATGAAGGCCAACGCGGCAAGGATCGGGACGATCGTGATCGTCATCGCGGCGTTCGTGTTGCTCGGGGCATCCCAGCGCGCGCCCGCGGGAAACCCGAAGCCCAGCGAGGGCTGGACGCTCCACATCGACGCCCTGCTGCACTTTCCGGGCAAGCCCGGCATGGTCGCGCACCACTACTGCAAGCCGGTCCAGGGACTGATCGAATGCCAATTGTACGACAGCGACGCGCCGAATGCCCGGCTGGTCGGGATTGAGACGATCGTGGACGCCGCCACGTACGCCAAGTTCCCCGAGGCCGAGAAGAGGATGTGGCACTATCACAAGACCGAGATCCCCAAAGTGTCGGCCACGCTGCCTGATCTCTCTGCTGAGGAAGCCGCCAAGGTTGTGAAGTCGATCGAAGAGACGTACGGGAAGATCTACCTGGCTTGGGACCCGGGTCTGGAGACGCTTCCTTCGGGGACTCCGAGCGTGACAATCTTGAAATAAGACTGACTCCGCCCTACCGGCGTGGCGCAGTCCGCCGGGCACGCGGCCAAACGGCGCTCTTGAGCGCGATCAGGGGAACCGCTCCCAGGGCTGCCCAGAGGGCCACGAGCAGGCCCCTGGGCAACCCCCCGGAGAACACAAGCACGCCCCCTCCCACCGGGCCCGCCGCCGCAAACACCCCTACGCGGTCAGTCTCGGCGACGTTCTGCATCCCCGTGTGAACGTTGGTCGAGGGCAGCACGATCCACCCGGAGTCCGTGGACCGCAGCACCCGCGTCCCTGTCGTGGGGTAGCGGAGGATCACCGTCACCGGCTTGCGCAGCACAACGGGCTGCTGCGACGTCGCGTAGCGTGCCGCAATCCGGTAGGAGTTTCCATCGACCCGCATCCCATCGGGGGGAGGGCCGATCGTTGCAGGATCCAACGGCGTCAGCGTGATCCCGGCCGCGGATTCGCCGGTTGACGGCGCAATGGCCCCCGGCGGAAAGATGACGAACGCCTGGCCGTCGCCCGTCCCGACGGCGGCGTACTCAGACCCGCCACGGAGCGAGATCGATCCCGCTCCGGCCTCGGGCGGTTGATTCTCGGCCGCGAGCCGGGCCGGGGGTCGCACCCACCGGTATGGTGGGGGCGGGGCGAATCCATCGTAGAGGATGCGGAGAGGGATGCCGCCGCGCTCCGTCCACAGCGCGGACGCGATATAGAGCACGCCGGCTCCCACGCCCCAGACGAGCCATGTCGGCCGGCGGCGTAAGCGAAGATATTTCGACGCGTAACACAAGGGTCGGCTCACGAAAGAGGCCGAAGGAGGACCTGGTTAAGGATGTGCAGGGGAGGGCTAGCGGTTAGCGATTGAATCCCGCATTCACCTCGATGCTCTTGCCGTAGTCACCGATGACGAGCATGACCTTGACAGGATTATGATCCGGGAGACAGGGTGCCACAGTCGCTCCTTCGATCTTGAATGCGTATCTATCGCCGCCCATCGGCGTCACATTCGCGTTGACTGCTGTATCGTCGATTACTCCATGGAAGACATACATCCTCCCCGCACTAGGTCTAAAGGATCCTGCCGGGATCTGCGCCGAGGAGTAGCAGTCATTCCACAACTCAATCGTCACAGGTTGCGTCATGGGTTGGATCGTTTCTCCTTGGCCCAAGCTGAACGTGCCGTCAACTTCAAACGTCTTGGAGACCGAGTCGATCTTCATGGTGGCCCCGAAGGCTGCGAAGATTTTGATCTTACCTGGAAAGGTGAATCGGGAAGAGCGCCCTGGCGCCGTCGCGCCGAAAAAATCGTATCTCATATTATCGATTCCCGAGCCATTGGAGATTATTGCACCTGCCCAGAACCGATCGCTCCCTGTGCCGATGACATCCAAGGTATATTGACCGGCCGTTGGGTTCGGCACTTCTAGGAACTTCCCGGGCAACGAACACGGATGCTCGAAGACGCCGTACTCTGCCTTAGGGATGTCGTGGAACGACGTATTGCGGATAGGGTCGAAGCCTGTCCGACGGCCCTGGGGATCCGTCAGGATGAGTTCCACTGGGCCCATGCCGTCGACCCTCAGCGTTTTGGACACGGTGTTGTTTTGAAGCGCCGTGTTCCCAGGGCCGCAGTGACTAAGGGCCACGCCGCTGCTGGGGATGACCATTCCGATTGTCGCTAGCCCCAAAAACATAGTCTTCCGGATCTTGTCCGCGGCTAGAACCGACCGGGTTTCAACGCGCATTCGCCCGCTCCACCTTTCGAAAACTGTATCGCTTGCTTGTCGCTGCAAGTCTGGCGTCGCTCTAAACTGAAATGCCCTAGCCTGTCTTGGTGTAGACGATCGTGGGCACATGTTGTCAGGATGGCGCGCCCGCAGGAAGCGTCCGCATCTGGCACGAAGATCGAGCCTGAGGTGGTCGGGTGGAATTTGAACTGAGCGAGGAGCATCGCCTCGTCCAGCGCACAGTCCGCGAATGGGCAACCGCTCGGCTCCTGCCCTTGGCCGCCGAGATGGACCGGTCCTCCCGCTACCCCCCAGAGTTGATCCGCGAATTGGGGGATCTGGGGCTCATGGGTGTCTTCATCCCGGAAGCGTACGGCGGGGGCGGGATGGACACGATTTCGTACTGCATCGTCATGGAGGAGATCGCGCGGGCGGAAGCGGCGATCTCGGCCGTCCTGTCGGTCAACAACTCGCTGGTCTGCTATCCGATCCTGGCGTTCGGCGACGACCGTCAAAAACGGCAGTATCTCCCCGACCTTGCGCGCGGCCGGAAGATCGGCTGCTATTGTCTGACCGAGCCGACGGCCGGCTCGGATGCCGGGTCGCTCGCGGCGACCGCGCGGGATGCCGGAGATCACTGGGTCCTCAACGGGACCAAGATCTTCGTCACGAACGGGGTGGAGGCGAAC
>DATHLI010000104.1:0-12875 GCA_035488355.1 bacterium
AGCCGACGTGCTCGTCGGATCGGTGCTGCGGCGGGCGGCCGACCGCGCCGGGGTGGTCTATTCCGCGGCGTACGGCGACCAGCCGGCGCTCATCCACGAGCTCGTCGAGTGGGCCTGGGGGCTCGGGTTCGAGGTCGTGGCGGCCGGCAAGGGGATGAAATATCTGCCCGCGTTTCGCAAAGGGACGCCGGACGACATCTGGGACCGGTATGGAGCGAACCCAGAACAGCGGGTGGGCTTGAATCCCCGGATGTACAACTCCTTCACGGACGGGACGAAGTCGGCGATCGAGATGGCGGCGGTCGCAAACATGACGGGCCTCCGCCCGGACGTGCGCGGCATGCATTTTCCGCCGGCCGGGATCGAGCAGCTGCCGGAGGTCTTGAAGCCGGCCGAGCACGGCGGGATCCTCAGCCGGTCGGGCGTCGTCGAGGTCGTCAGTTCGCTGGACCGCGATGGGCGTCCGGTTCCACAGGATCTGCGCTGGGGCGTCTACGTGGTGATTACCTCGTCCCGCCCATTCATCCGGCGCTGCTTCGCCGAATACGGGATGCCGGTTGATCGAACGGGCACGTTCGCGGCGATGTACCGGCCGTTCCACCTCGTCGGGATGGAGCTTCCCGTCAGCATCGCGCGGGCGGTCCTCGAACAGCGGCCCACCGGAGCGCCGCGCCCCACGCCTGTTGCGGCGGTCGCCTGTGCCGCGAAGCGCCCCCTCGCGGCGGGCGAGATTCTCGATGGCGAAGGCGGGTATACGGTCTACGGGGTCATCGATGACGCCGAGACCGCGCGCCGCGAGCGGTTCCTGCCGATGGGGCTGAGCCGCGGCGCGAGGGTCGCGCGGGCGATCCCGGAAGACGGGCTCGTCCGGCTCGAGGACGTGTCGCTCGACACGTCAAACCTGCTGTACCGGCTCTGGCAGGAGCAGGTGCAGCTCTCCGCCTGAGGCCCGTGGCTCGTCCGCTCGCATCGGTCCCCCCTGTACCACTTCAGCGACGACCACGTGGCCAAAGTTCTCGGAAGGCTTCCGTAGATTTCCTGTAGACTTTCGGGGCACTTGGTCTGTAAAAGGCCGCTGTGGGGCATAACCCCTTAGGTATTCGAGAATAATACCTTACGGTAGATATTGGATAATGGCTGCCGACTACGCAGATATTTACTAAGGTTAAATACTTCAGGAGCCCGTCGATCCGGCCGGCAGCAAGAGGTGAGAGAAACCATGAGACATGTGATCGGGTATCTCCTCTGCCTCGTCTTCGTGGCGCTGGTGCTGGCGTTGCTTGGGGAGGTGTCGCCCTTAACGAAGAATAGCGCAGCCCGCGTGGGGGCGGTCGTCAATACTCTGGAAGCCGGCGCGGGCATCGAAGCGTCGATCGACCCGGCCATGGCCCCGGTGGAGGTGTTCTCCCCGCTGCATGTTCTGGGGGACTTCGTCGCGATCTTTATCTCGCCCGTAGGGGCCATTGGCCTGGGTCTGTACCTCGTCGTGATCTGGATCCTTCCCGCACGGTAACACGCCGCGTCAAGGCCCCATCGAGCGCGATTTGGGGTCTCATCCGAGGCCAATTGAGGCATGTATTCCCTTGAAGCGCATCCCCTGTTCCAGCGAGGTGCGATATCAGGGCGGAAGACCGGCGTTTCCGCATCAGTCTCGAGGATTTGGGATGGGCGGCCAAGTCCTCAGGAATCACTTTGGTGCACCGGTTTACGCTGGTCAGCCTTGCCGGCACCGTCGTCTTCGGCTTGATCTTCGGGGCGATCGCCGTGCGGCTGGTGGAAGGCTATGCGCTGGAACGGCAGGCATTCACCACGGCGCTCTATGTCTCCGAGTTTCTCGCGCGCCGCTTGACCCCGAAGGATTTTTACGGGGATCCCTCCGCCAAGCGGGTTCAGTACGAGTTTGCGATGCGCGGGGTCGTCGGGAAGGCCCAAATCCTTCGGGTGACGGTGTGGAGTTCGGTCGGAAGGGTGTTGTATAGCGACGACCGCAAACTGATCGGGCTCGCGTTTCCCCCCTCTGCGCCGCTGCGCGCCGCGCTGTCCGGACAAGTGAGGTCCGTGATCGTTCATGCGAAGCGCAGGGCCCCGGCGCTCCCCTCGCAGGCCGCGGGGTCCTCAGAGACCGTGAAGTCCCCCCAGGCGACACCCCCCCAGGACGCAGCATCTTCTTCGGCCGCAACGTCCTCTCAGGCCGCAGCGTCCCCTCGGCTTGTGGATGTCCGTCAGATTGAAGTCTTTGTGCCGGTGCGGGTCCCCGGGGCTGATCCCCCGGTGGTGGGAGTGTATGACATCCTCACCAATGCCGCGGACCTCGAGCCGGCGCTGGCCCGCCTCAAGCTGTCGGTGTGGTCCGCCATGGTGGTCGGGATCGGCGCGCTCTACCTCCTGCTCTTCGCCATCGTGCGGACCGCGTCCAAGGACCTCGTGGACCAAGAGGCCGAACTGCGGAAGGCATTCGTGGGAACCGTCAGGTCCCTCGTCAAAGCCGTGGACGCGCGGGACGTGGCCACGGCCGACCACTCTGATCGCGTCGCGGCGCGCGCCGTGGAGATCGGGCGGGAGATGGGGCTCGGCAGCAGGCAGGTCGTCGACATCTGGGTCGCGGCCTTCCTCCACGATCTGGGTAAGATCGGCCTCGGGGACGACATTCTGGCGAAGCCCGGCCCGCTGACCGAGAAGGAACGCCGGAGGATGCAGCGGCACCCGGTCGTGGGGTATGAGATCCTGCAGCCGGTGCCGATCAGGGAGACCATCAAGCTGGCCGTTCGGCATCATCATGAACGGTGGGACGGCAAAGGATATCCCGATGGATTGGCCGGAAACGACATCCCCGTGGCCGCCCGGATTATTGCGGTGGCGGATACGTATGAGGCCCTGGTGTCCGACCGGCCCTATCGCTCCGCCCGGAGCGCGGAGCAAGCGATCGCGGAAGTCATCCGGTGCTCCGGTTCTCAGTTCGACCCCAGGGTGGTCGATGCGTTTCTCGCCGTCGCGGGAGCCTGGAAAGCCGGCGCGGACGTCCCCATCGGGGCCGCGTCTGCTCAGGCGGTGGGGGACGTGTGGAATGCGCAGCGGTAGGGTGCCGCCGGAGCCCGGCGGCCGCTTCGATCGGGCCCCGACCGGTTTTTGATCGGCCGTTCGCCGTCGCCACGCCAGGGCTTCCTGATCCCGCAGCCCTCTTCCGATGACAACCGCCGCGGCGCCCGGTAGGATGATAGACAGAGGGGTCCGCGGAACGCGGCGGCGGTAGGGAGGGCGCGGCGTGACCCAGCTGCTGTACCTGCACGACGGCTACCTCCGGGAGTTTGATGCGATCGTCACCGCGGTCGACGGCCGGGACGTGTCGCTCGACCGCACCGCGTTCTACCCGGGCGGAGGCGGGCAACCGGCGGACACCGGCGCGCTCGAACGGCACGGGGAGCAGTCGCGCGTGGCCGAGCTGCGCCGGGAGGGGGACGCGGTCTGGCACGTGCTGGAGGGGCCGGTGCCGGCCGCCGGTGATGCGGTGCGCGGCCGGGTCGATTGGGACCGCCGTTACGCCATCATGCGCCACCACTCCGGCCTGCACGTCCTGGTCGGCGCGGTGTATCGGTTGTTCGGCGCGCTGGTGACCGGTGGGGCGATCTATCCGGATCGGGCACGGATGGACTTTGCGCTGGAGGACCTGAGCAAGGAGCGCGTGGCGGCGATCGAGGCGGAGGCGAACCGGA
Organism: bacterium; assembly: GCA_035488355.1. Taxonomy (GTDB): domain Bacteria; phylum Sysuimicrobiota; class Sysuimicrobiia; order Sysuimicrobiales; family Segetimicrobiaceae; genus Segetimicrobium. The sequence continues at coordinate 3,711 of DATHLI010000104.1, forward strand.
TCATCTCGGAGGACCGGCCGATCCGGGTGCGGTTCGTGTCCCGCGAAGAGTTCGAACGGTCCGATCTGACGCGGCTGGCGAACGTCCGGCTTGCGCCTCAGATCACGGAGGTGCGCGTCATCGAGATCGAAGGCTTCGACGCCCAGGCCGACGGCGGCACGCACGTCGCCCGTACCGGCGAGGTCGGCGGGCTGGCGATCACCAAGACCGAGAACAAGGGGAAGGCCAACCGCCGGCTGGAGATCATCCTCCGCTGAGCCGCGGCCGCGGCGACATCCCGCCCGCGGAAGGCGGCCGGGATCACGACGCCGTCCGGGCCGGCTCGACGGGCGCAGGCCGCCGGACATCCGGCACGAACAGCAGGACCAGGTTCGCGACCAGCACGGTCCCGGCGATCACGTAGAAGATCGACAGGAGCCCGTAGCGGTCTGCGAGGTACCCTCCGATGAGCGGCATCGCGGTCGGGAGCAGACCCTGGGTGGTGAACAGGATGCCCACGGCCGCTCCCTCGTATTCGCGCGGCACGACCCCGATCGCCCAGCGGAAGATGGCCGGGCGCATTGAATACACAAAGAAGCCCAGGAGGGCAAGCGCCGCGACAAACGCCGTTCCCAGATTGAGCGCCGCAAACCCCAGGACGACCACGCTCGTGGTGAACATCCCCGTGGTGGCGACCCGCTTCGGTCCCAGGCGGTCCGAGAGGGCGCCGGCGATGGGGGTGGCGACCATCCCCGACGCCTGGACGATTGCCAGGTAGAGGCCGAGCAGCGCGGACGGCAGGTGAAGCTCGTTCGAAAGATACAGCGGCAGAAACGTGCTCAGACCGAGCTGCGTCATCGCGCGGATCCCCGAGACCATCGCCAGGACGAGCAGGCGGCCGGATCGGACGAGCACCCGCAGGCCCCGCAGGTAGTCGGGCGCGGCGGCGGCCTGCGGGAACGGCGCGTTGCGCTGCCGCTGGACACGGTCCATCATCCGCATGATCGCCAGCGTCAGGAGCAGGCCCGCGGCGACGGTGACCACGAGGACGCTGCGCCAGGTGAGCGCGGCCAGCAGCAGCCCGGCCGCCAGCGGCGTGAGGGTATCCCCGAGGTTTGCGCCCAACTCGTGCAGCGCCAGGCCGTAGCCGCGGCGGGTCGGGTACATCGCGGAGATCGAGGTGATCGCCGCCGGATGCCAGAGGAAGTTGCCGATGCCCACCAGTCCGATGCACACGAGGATGAGCGGGTAACTCGAGGTGGCGGCGATGAGGAGGTAGGGGAGGGCGGCCCACGCCAGCGCCAGGCTCATGAACAGGGTGCGCCGGCCCAGGGTGTCCACGATCACGCCGGCCGGCAGGTTCACCAGCGTGCTCATGAGCTGGCGGACCGAAATGATCAGACCGACCTGGCTGTAGGTCAGGCCCAGGTCCCGGGCCAGGAACGGCAGCAACACGTAGAACGCCGCGGAGTACGCATGCGTCATCGCGTGGCCCGCGCCGATCGCCCACATCCCGGCGTTGGTCCGGTCGGGCTTGGGGACGCGCCGCCACACGCCCTCCAGAACGGCGTTCACGGTGCTCGGATGCCTGCCCGCGTCCTCGCCATCAGACCCGACGTATCTTTTGGGCCGCGAAGGGAGTTCCTTCATGGGCGGCGGAATCGCCCTCTCGCTGCGCGCGTTTGGCTGGCAAAGTGCCGCGCCGGCGGCGCGAGGCGCGGTATCCCGGGGTTCCCGGGGGACGGGGAGGAACCGATGGCCGCGGGCCGGGGAGCGGGCGACCGACCGGAAGAGCAGATCGCGTTCGTGTTCGATCTCGATGGGACGCTCGTCGACAGCGTCTACCACCACGTGATCGCCTGGCACTCCGCGCTCGAGCGCGCGGGGGTCGCGCTGTCCGTCTGGCGCATCCACCGCCGGATCGGGATGAGCGGGGGATTGTTCGTGCACGCGCTCGCCCGCGAGCTCGGCCACCGCCTGACGGCCGCCCAGCTCCAGGCCGTGCAGGAGGATCACCAACGGGCCTACGCGGAACTCGCGGATCGGGTGCGGCCGCTGCCCGGGGCCGTCGACCTGCTCGAGACGCTGACCCGCCGCGGGGTCCCGTGGGCGATCGCGACGAGCGGCCGCACGGCCACGGCGCGTGGGGCGATCGGCACGCTGGGCGTGCCCGAGCGCGCGCCGGTGGTCACTCGAGACGACGTCGCGCGCGCCAAGCCCGATCCGGACCTCTTCCTGCTTGCGGCGCGCCGCCTCGGCGTGCCGGTCGAGGGCTGCGTCGTGGTGGGGGACAGCGTCTGGGATCTGCTGGCGGCGCGGCGCGCGCGGGCGCTCGGCGTGGGGCTGCTCTCGGGCGGCTACGGCCGCGACGAACTCGAGGCCGCGGGGGCGTACCGCGTCTACGACGATCCCGCGGATTTGCTCCGGCACCTCGACGAGGTCGGCCTTCGCCCCCTGGACCCGGCGCCATGACCGCGAGCGCGGTGACGGAAGTTTGATGCGCCGGACCGGATAGACGCGCCCCCGAGGGTGCGCTAGCCTCCAAGCATCATGGCCGTGGCGGGATCCCCGGGCGGAACGTGAGCCGCATGAGACTGCGGGAGTGGGGCGCGTTCTGGCTGCTGGGGGCGATCTGGGGATCGTCCTTCCTGTGGATCAAGATCGCGGTCGCGGAGATCGGCCCCGTCACGCTCGCGGCCTATCGGCTCCTCTTTGGCCTCGCGGGCCTGCTCCCCCTTGCATGGATGACGGGGCAGGCGATCCCCCGCGACCGCGGCCTCCTGATCCGCTTCCTGGGGCTCGCCGTGTTCAACACCGCGCTGCCCTTCGCGTTGATTTCGTGGGGCGAGACCCGGATCAGTTCCGGCCTCGCCGCCATCCTCAACGGGTCAACGCCGCTGTTCACGCTGATCATCGCCCATTTCTGGCTGCGCGATGAGAAGATCACCCCGCGGCGCGCGGCGGGCCTGGCCCTTGGGTTTGTGGGCGTGGTCGTCCTGATGAGCCGCGATCTGGGATCCCCGGCGGCCCTGGGGAGCGCGTGGGGCCAGGCGGCCGTGCTGGCGGCCTCATGCAGTTACGCGGTGGCGGCAACGTTCGCCCGGGCTTCGCTGCGAGGCCAGCCGCTGGTGCTCCAGGCCACGGCTTCGGTGTTGATGGCCGATGCCGTGCTCTGGCTCGCCGTGCCGGTCGCGGAGTGGCCCCCGCGCCTTCCTCACCTGCCGGGCACATGGGTCGCCCTCGGGTGGTTGGGCCTGCTGGGTTCCTGCGTCGCGTACCTGCTCTACTATTACTTAATCAACGCGTGGGGCGCCACGCGCGCCACCATCGTCACGTACGTGTTCCCGGTCATCGGCCTGTTCTTTGGGGTCGCGGTCCTCCGCGAACCGCTCACCGCACAGCTGGTCGCCGGTACCTTGCTCATCGTGACCGGGATCGCGACCGCCACACGCGCCTCGATCGGCCGCCCCGTGCCCCAGGCCTCTTGGCAATCCGCTCGCCCTCCGAGGGACGGCGGCCGGTGCCGCAAATAGCCCGGCTCGCTCGAGAGCGCTATGTCTCAGTCGTCGTGTTCGCGGTCCTCATCGTCATCCTGGTCGCCATGCTTGAAGAAGACCCCGTTGCGCTCCCGACCGAGGACGGCAGCCACGGTGGTCGAGGTGTCCGCCGGGTCAGAGACGAAAAACACATGCTCGTCGGACGACACCCATTCGATCGTCGCCGCGGTTTCGGCAAACGTTCCTTCAAAGCCGTTCGCCGCGTCCTGGACCCGGAACCGCCGCTTCACCCCGCTCCACCGGACATCGAATGAGGTGGTCGCGGGAATCGAGGGACCACGCGTGAGGGAGTTCACAAGGTCGTGGTGGTCCATGATCTCGAGAGAGTCGAGCGCAAACTCGGCGCTGCCGTCGCTCAGGGCAATATCCACGCTGTCCGATGGAACTGAGATGGTCCAGAACAAGCCATCTTTCGGGTTCCCCGGGTTGAGGTCAACGATCTGCTGGGACTCGGCCGAGTCCGTGAAGAGATCTAGTCAGATAAAGCCGAACGTTCCATGATGGTGTCGCCCGTCCACCCCGATGTAGCGCCCCCGCATGAATCGCATATCGGCGTCGAAGAAAAGCTGGCTCTCCCCGGTCTCGGGATCTGTGCCCGTCCCCGTTCCTTTGATATGAGCCGCGCCGACGAAGCCATTGAAGTCTGTGATCGTCGACAACTCGAAGCCCGGCGCGGGCGGGCGGACGTGGAAGAGTTCTGTATCTCCTGGGATCCCGAAGTCCTCACCGGTCAGACCTCCAGGAATAGGCTTGGGTGCGACCCCGGGCAGGCGGTGGTTGGCATACGCTGGTTCAGGGAGCCGGAGGCCCGAGCCGAGCACAAGCCCGAGGGTGCCTGCCGCGGCGGTCGTGAGGAACTTGCGCCGTGACAGGGCCCGTTCCCCGAAATGGGCATGACCGGCGTACCCGGAATTGATCGCGGACAATCCCAAGAAAGTCCTCATGCTTGTCCCCCCTCTGCGGATAGGCTAGCGCGCGCATCGGTGTTCTCTTAACCATTGTGAACTCCTCACCGGACAAGACAAGACACACAGAATTTCGCCACACTTCTGTTCTGATCTCCCCTCCGGCGACGACATCGAGCCCTCAACCAGGATATGGGGGGGCAGAAATCGAAGGCCCACCCATGAGGCGGGCATCGGGCCAAGCGGGCTATCTCCTGGTGGATGTCATTGTCGGCCTGGCACTGTTCGGATTTGTCCTCCTGGCGATCTACCATCTGTACGGACCCACGTTCGTGCTTTCCCGGGCCATCAATGACCGGCTGTCGGCTCAGCAGGACACCAGGCTCGCCCTCGATCGGGTGGCCCGTGCTCTTCACGAGACGACGTCGGCGTATGGACGGTTGAGAGTCTATCCGGCCGAGGCGGGGTGCTCCGGCGCGTTTGAGGGGTGCATCGGGTTTGTCACCGCCAGAGATGGCGGCTGCACGGGCACGTTTCAGCTCATCGACGGCGCGCCGAACTGGCAGGCGACGCTGTACCTGTGGCGGGACACTCAGACGGGTGAATTACGCCTCCGGTGCGATCCGAGCACAACCTTTCCGGTCACCAGTTGGCCCCCTCCCGCGCTCGAGCCGTACGGGGTCATTGGGACCCACGTGGCCGCCGTCTCCATCAGCCTGCTCCCGGCAAGCAGCCCGCATCCGACAGCGGTCGCGATCGCGATCCAGGAGCAGGCCCCAATGTCGATGCACCGATCCCCCGCGTCGTTCTTCAACGAGACGGTCTTCTTGCCCCAGAATCGGTGACGCTCTCGGTTTCTACACCGCCAGGCCGGGCCTGACGGGCTTCAATCGTGGCCTGGGTGGCCGCCGTCATGGTCGTGGTCGCCGCTGTGCCCGTGCTCGTGATCCCCGTGGTGCTCGTGCCCCTCGCCGTGGACTCCGTCGTGGCTCTTTCCTTCGCCGTGTTCCTCTTCTCCGTCATGCTCCTCGTGGTTCCCGTTCATTTCACCGGAGGAGCCGTCGGACCCCCCGGTGGGTTCGCCCGCTGCCGGGGCGTTGCCGCGGCCGTTGTCATGGTTGCGTCCGTACTGGTCGCAGGACTGCGGGGTGCAATCCGCATAGGCGAAACGGGGAAAGGCCCAGAACATAATGGTGAGCAAGAACAGGGCAACCAGAAGGCGTCTCATTTGTTCCCCCTCACCGCCTCGGTAGACCCGCGGAATGTGCGGAGTATGGAGTATATGGTATAGATGCCGCTTCCGCCGGCTTTTTGGTGGCGTGCGCAATTCGACACGAACGCGCGTTCTCCTGCTACGCGTGTTCTACCCTTCCCCGCGCCCCTACTTCCGAGTGCAGATCCCGGCTGGGCCGGCCACCGCCGGGTTGCCAGCGCTGGTTAAACATCGATCTTTCGAATACTTCCAAGATCCTTCTTTGGAATGTGGCGGGGGTTTGCGCATCGTTGCTACGATCGCGTCGGGAGCCTGCCGCGCCATCAGGCGACCTGCCAGGGGGTGTCACATGGGAAGGCACATCCTCTACGCTCTGGTTCTCTCCGCCGCGATTGCCGGCACCGCGGCTGCGGCAGAGGCAGCCGCGTACGATATCTCGTCAGATTTTTCCACGGCGTCCAGCTCCAACGGCGTCTGGTCCTACGGGTATGCCGCGGTCCCCGCCCCTAATTCGGTGCCGGCGCTATTTCTCTATGACCAAACCGAAATCGCCGCGTGCACTGGCGGGAGCGCTCAAGTCTGGAGATCCTCGGGTCCAGTGACCTCATTGCAAGCTCCAGCCAACTTCAACAATCCGAACAATAACTCGATCAATTGTGGAAATTATAACTGGCCGGCCCACACTGCCGCTTTTCATCCGGCGTCGAACGGTGATTGGAGCATCTATCGCTTTACGGCGCCCAGCGCGGGAGGTTACGCGCTTGACGCCACGTTCATCGTCCTCGACAGCGGCGGGACCGATGTCCACATCCTCAAAAATGGTACCGAGATCTACACTGCCAACAGCGCCGGGTTGCCGAGCGGGAGTACCTTTGGGGCCTTAAACCAGACTCTGGCGCTGGCGGCGGGTGAGGTGATCGATTTCGGCGTCGGCGTCGGATCAGACGGAAACTTCTTCTCGGACGGCACGGGGATCAACGCCACCCTGACAAGCGACGCGGCCGTACCGGAGCCGTCGACCCTGCTGCTCCTCGCGGCGAGCCTGCCCGGGCTCGGGTTCATCCGCCGCCGGACGCGCTAGACGGCCCGGAAGCGCTGAAGCGCCGGGATCTGCTCGAGCGCGCGGGGCCGGCAGAACGCGAAACGACTGAAGGACTGCGCTCTCGTACCGGGGATTTGCTGGTCGGGGAGGAGGGATTTGAACCCTCGACCTCAGCGTCCCGAACGCTGCGCGCTAAACCAAGCTGCGCTACTCCCCGAGCCAGACCCATTGTAGCAACCCGCGCAACCCCCTGACAACCCAGGAAAGTCTGTAGCCCGCGGCCCACAAGGACGTCCTGCGCGAGGCGGCGTAGAGATAGGGGATGGACGATCTCCGCGTGGCCGAGCGCGGCGCCGTTTCAACGCTCGTGCTCAACCGGCCGGCAAAGCGGAACGCGATCACCCTCGAGATGTGGCAGGCGCTCCCCGCGCTCCTCGGGGAGCTCGCGTCCGACTCCGACCTCCGCGTCCTCGTGGTCCGGGGCGCCGGCGGCGAGGCCTTCGCCTCCGGCGCCGATATCTCCGAGTTCGAACGCGTCCGGTCCGACCGCGCCACGGCCCGGCATTACAGCCGCGTGGTGGAGGCGGCCGACCGGGCGCTCGCCGCCTTCCCCAGGCCGACGATCGCCATGATCCACGGGTTCTGCGTCGGCGGCGGCCTCGAGGTCGCGCTCGCCTGCGACCTGAGGTTTGCCGACCGCGCGGCGACATTCGGCATCACCGCGTCGCGGTTGGGGATCATCTACGGTCTGACCAGCACCCGGCGGCTCGCCAGCATCGTGGGTCCGAGCCACGCGCGGGACATCCTGTTCAGCGGGCGGCTGGTGGGCGTGGAGGAGGCCCGGGCGATGGGGCTGGTGAACATGGTGTGCGAGCCGGACGCCCTGGAGGCGCAGACGCGCGCCTATGCCCGGAGCTTGGCGGAACTGGCGCCGCTGTCGCAGCGCGGCGCAAAACTGATGCTGCAGCATCTTCTGGGAGAGGGTGAAATGACCGAGTCGGACCTGCTGGCGTTCGTTGACCAGGCGTATGACAGCGAAGACTATCGGGAGGGGGTCCGCGCGTTTCTCGAGAAGCGCCGGCCCCGGTTTCGCGGACGGTAAGGCGATGCGACCGCTCGACGGCGTCCGCGTGGTGGACCTGACCCGGTTTCTCGCCGGGCCGTACTGCACGATGGAACTGGGCGATTTCGGGGCCGATGTGATCAAGATCGAGCCCCTGGACGGCGATCACTCGCGCTATCAGTCCCTCCGCTCCGACCTGGTGGGCAACAGTTACTTTTTCGCCGCGGCCAACCGCAACAAACGCAGCGTCACGGTCGACACGAGAACCGACGGAGGCCGGGAAATCATCCGCCGGCTCATCCGGCGCGCGGACGTGGTGGTGGAAAACTTCAGGCCGGGCGTGATGGAGCGCCTCGGCCTGGGCTACGCGGCGCTGCGGGAAGAGAATCCCCGGCTGATCTACTGCAGTATCACCGGGTTCGGCAGCACCGGGCCGTACAGCCAGCGGCCGGGGTTCGACCAGGTCGGACAGGGGATGTCGGGGTTCATGAGCATCACCGGCCAGGAGCCCACGGGCCCGACGCGCGCCGGCATCGCGCTGGCCGATCTGACCTGCGCGACGACCGCGTGCCGCGGCATCCTCCTCGCCCTGCTCGCCCGCGGACGCACCGGCCGGGGGCAGGAGGTCCGGGTGGCCATCGTCGACTCGATGGTGGCGCTCCTGACTTGGAGCGCGGGGATGTACTTCGAGACCGGGACGCCGCCGGGCGTGGCCGGCAACCACCACCCGCTCGCCTCCCCCTTCGGCGTCTACCAGGCGAAGGACGGGCCGTTCAACCTGTGCGCCGGCAACGAGGCGATGTGGAAGCGCCTCTGCGAGGCCATCGGCCGTCCCGAACTGTACGAGGACCCACGGTTTCGGACGGTCAACGACCGGGTGGCCCACCGCGCTGAGCTCAATCCGATCCTCACCGCGGCGTTCCGCGCCCGCACACGGGCGGAGTGGGTCGCCTTTCTCAATGAGCGCGGGGTGGCCGCCGGCCCGATCTACAACCTGGCCGAGGTCTTTGCGGATCCGCAGATCCTGCACCAGCAGATGCTGGTCGAGATGCCGCACCCGGTGCACGGCCGCGTGAAGTTGGTCGGGATGCCGGTCAAGCTGTCCGAGACGCCCGGCGCGTTCCGCCTTCCGCCGCCGCTGCTCGGTGAGCACACCGAGGAGGTGCTCCGCGAGGTCGGCTACACCGACCAGGGGATCGCGGAGCTGCGCGCGGCGGGCGTCATCGGCGAGGCGCGTCACCCCGGGTCGGAGGACGTGTCCCCGACGTGACCGCCCCCGCCCAGGCCGCCGGTCCGCTCCGGGGGCTTCGGGTGCTGGACCTCGGCAATATGATCGCGGGCCCGTGCTGTACCCGGGTCCTCGCGGATTACGGAGCCGAGGTGATCAAGGTCGAGCAGCCGGGCCG
>DATHLI010000105.1:0-9400 GCA_035488355.1 bacterium
AGCGCGGAGCAGTACATCGAGGGCATCGTCGCCAAACTGGAAGCCTTCGTCGTCGATCGCGAAGGCGTGTCTCGAGGGCTGGAAACGCTGGTCGAAAAACACAAGGAGTCGCTGCAGGTCATCGCCCGTCTGAGGTCCGAGGTGGAAAGCGCCGTCCTTCCCGCGCTGCACCGCATGACGGGCGGGCTCCGGAGCGAAGAGGCGGCCGGAGAGGACCGCGCGGCTCCACCGGCGGCGCAAGGGCCGTCCCGGCCCGCACCGCAGGGGCAGCACGCGGGACCCCAGCCGGCCGCGGGCCCGGCGCGATTCGCGGGCATGGCGGCGCGCGGCGCAGGGACGGCCGCCGCGCAGGGAGCGCAGGGCGCTTCCCCGTCAGGGGCGCATGCGGCCGGCTTTCGGTCCGCGGCGCACGTGGACGCCCCGGGCCCGGCTCGCCAGAACGACGAGGCGGTCGATCAGGCCGAGGCCGACGAGGCCGACGAGGCCGACGGAGCGGCGGCGCAGGGCGCGGCGGAATCTCCCTCGCCCGTCGGGCGCGCCAACGGGGAGATCGTGGTCAGCCCGATCAACTCGTTCCTGCAGGCCACCAAGTTCATGGCGGCCCTCGCCCGGATCAAGGGCGTCCTCAGCGTCAAGCTCAGAACCTACGCGGGATCGAAGGCGGTCATCGACATCGTCACGGAAGGGCGCACCGTCGGGGGCATCGATACATCGCTGATCGATGGGTTTCATATCGATGTGGAGGAATCGACCGACAGCCGGTTGTCGTTGAAGATCGGTCCGGCCGCCGCCCGCCCGGTGGCGCGCTAGATCCCCGCGCTCGTCGCGCCGGGGGAAGCGTCCCGCTCCCAGGGCCGAGCCTCGAGATAGTTCTGGACGATCAGCGCCGCCGCCACCCGATCCCGGACCGCGCGCCGGTGCTCACGCCGGGCGCCGGCCTCGATCAACGCCCGCTCGGCCGCGGCCGTCGAGAGACGCTCATCCCACAGGTCGACCGGGACGTCGACCAGCCCGCGCAGCGCCCGGACAAACGCCTCGGCTTTCCGCGCGGCGGGACCGCTCGTCCCGTCCATGTTGCGCGGCCAGCCGACGACGATGCGCTCCACCCGGCGGGACTTCGCGAGATGAGCCACCTCCGCCAGGTCGCGCCGCAGCGCGGTATGTGAAATCGTCAGGAGGGGGACCGCCACCGTCCCCGTCGGGTCGCTGACCGCGACCCCGATCCGCCGCTCCCCCAAGTCCAGTCCCAGGATCGTCACCGGCGTCCGTCGGACGTCATGGCTCACGCCGTAGGCCTGGCCGCCCCCAAGGCTTCCCCCACCACCGATGCCAGGTCGGCCATCACCGCATCGAGCAGCGCCGGGTCGCCGCCGCCCCCCTGCGCCAGTTCGGGACGGCCGCCGCCCCGGGTGCCGAGCTTGCGGTTGAGCACGGCCATCACCTTGCCCGCGTGCGCGCCGCGCGCCACCGCATCGGGGGTCGCCATCACCACCACGTCCACCCGCCCGTCGCGTGCGGAGGCGGCAACGACCACGCCTGCGCGAAGCTTGGGCTTGACGCGGTCCCCGAGCGCCCGGAGCGCCGCCTGGCCGGCGCCGGCGCTGGTCACCCCCACAACGGTGACGCCGGCGACGTCAGGGGCGCTGCGCACGATCGCGTCGAGGTCCGGCACCGCGGCCTGCGCGCGGGCCGCCTCCACCTCCTGCTCGAGGCTCCGGACCCGGCCGGCCAGGTCCCGGACCCGCTGCGGGACCTCGGAGGGCGAGGCCCGCAGGGTCTCGGCGAGGTCCCGGAGGACCTCCTGATCCTCCCGCGCCCGCGCGATGGCGGCCCGCCCCGTGAGGGCCTCGATGCGGCGAATGCCGCTTCCCACCGACGATTCGGACGCGATCAGGAAGAGCCCGATCTCGGCGGTCGACGCGACGTGGGTTCCCCCGCAGAGTTCCCGGCTGTACTCATCGATGCTCACGACCCGCACCGTGTCCCCGTACTTCTCGCCGAAGAGCGCTGTGGCGCCGCCGGCGATGGCGTCCTGGTAGGCCAGGACCTCCGTCCGCACCGGGAGTCCGGCCAGCACCTGCTCGTTGACTCTCGCCTCGATGCGCGCGCGCTCTTCCGGTGTCACCGCGCGGAGATGGAAAAAATCAAACCGCAGGCGATCATGGGCCACGAGCGATCCCGCCTGGCGCGCGTGCTCGCCCAGGATCTCCTGCAGGGCGCGGTGCAGCAGGTGGGTGGCGGTGTGGTTCCGCATGATGTCCCGCCTGCGGAGGACGTCGACCCGCAGGCGCGCCGCGTCACCCTCCGCCACGTCCCCCCGCGTGACCCGGCCGCGGTGCGCCACCAGGCCTGGGACCGGGCGCTGGGTATCGGTCACCTCCACGACGCCTCCGGGCGTCACGATCTCTCCGGTGTCTCCCACCTGCCCTCCGGCCTCGGCGTAGAAGGGCGTCCGATCGCAGACCACCTCTACCACGTCTTCGGCGCGGGCGCCGGCGACCCGCTCGCCGCCGCGGAGCAGCGCCTGGATGCGGCCCTCGGCCTCCAGGGTCTCGTACCCGACGAACTCCGTCGAGACCCCCGCCTCGTGGAGACCGCCGTACACGGAGCGCTCCTCGGTATCGGCCTGAAAGACCGCCGCGCCGCGGGAGCGCTCCTGCTGCTTGGCCTTCTCGGCGTCAAAGCCGGCGTCATCCACCTCAAGCCCGTGCTCGTGGGCGATATCGCGGGTGAGGTCCGGGGGAAAGCCATAGGTGTCGTGGAGCCGGAAGACCTCCTCCCCCCGCAGCACCGCAGCCCCTTGGCTCAGGGCTTCCGAAATCAGCGCATCCAGCCGCTCCAGCCCGGACCCCAGGGTCTCGCCGAACCGGGTCTCCTCGGCCGCCAGCGTCTCCCGGATGAAGGGCGCAAACCCGGCCAGTTCAGGATACCCCGCGCGCATGACGGCGATGACGGCGTCGGCCAGTCCGGCGAGCAGCGGCCGCTGGGCGCCGGCGCGGCGCGCGAAGCGAAGGGCCCGCCGCACGATCATCCGCAGGACGTAGCCGCGTCCCTCGTTGTCGGGGACGATCCCGTCGGCCACCAGGAACGACATGGCGCGGCCGTGATCGGCCAGCACCCGGTAGGTGACGGTGTGGGCCGCGCGCTGGGTCTCCGAGTGCCCGAGGAGGCCCTGGATGCGGTCCTTCAGCGGCAGAAACAGGTCTGTGTCGTAGACGCTCTGCACACCTTGGAGGACCGAGACGAACCGCTCCAGGCCCATCCCGGTGTCGACCCCGGGCCGGGGCAGCGGGGTCCGCTCCCCGCCGGCGGCTTGATCGAACTGCATGAAGACCAGGTTCCAGATCTCCAGCCACCGGCCGCAGCCGTTGTCGAGGGCGACGCTGCAGTCCGGGCGGCCGCAGGTGCAGGCCTGCGGGCCCCAGTCGTAGTGGAGCTCGCTCGTGGGCCCGCAGGGGCCGATGTCGCCCATCATCCAGAAGTTGGTGTGTTCCCCCATCTTGAAGATGCGCTCCGGCGGAACGCCGATGGCGGTCCAGGCCGCCAGCGCCTCGTCGTCTCCGTCGAGCACGGTGAACACCAGGCGGTCCGGAGAAATCCCAAACCGTTTCGTGGTCAGCTCCCAGGCGAACCGGACCGCGTCTTGCTTGAAGTAATCGCCGAAGCTGAAATTGCCGAGCATCTCGAAGAAGGTGTGGTGCTTGGGAGACGGGCCGACGCTTTCCAGGTCGTTGTGCTTGCCGCTCACCCGCATGCATTTCTGGACCGTCGTGGCCCGCCGGTACGGCCGCTGCTCGAGGCCAAGGAATACGTCCTTAAACTGGACCATCCCGGCGTTGGTGAACAGCAGCGTGGGATCCCCCGCCGGAACCAGCGAGGCGCTGGGGACCCGGGTGTGTCCCTCGGCTTCGAAGAACTTGAGGAAGGCTTCCCGGATCTCGTCCGCGCGCATGACGGGCCGGCGGCGGGTGCTGCGCGTCACGACCCGCCCTCCGTGGCGGCGCCGACCGAGCCCAACAGCTCCTCGGCCGCGGCGACCGCGCCCTCGATGCCGTCGGCGGCGCGGTCGATCAGCGCGGGCGTGATCACGAGCGGCGGCGCCACGCGGATCACCTGCGGGTTGTTCAGCGTGTAGAACGTGATCACCCCGCGGTGACCCGCCTCGGCGGACGTCATCAGCGCGTAGTCGCGGTGCGTGAATTCGATCCCCAGCATCAGCCCGCGGCCTCGGACGTCGTTCACCACCGCCGGGTGGCGCGCCTGGATCTCGCGCAGCCGGCCCAAAAACTGCTCCCCGAGCGGGCCCGCGCGGTCGGCCAGGCGCTCGTCCACCAGCACGTCGAGGGTCGCCAGCGCCGCGCGGCAGGCCAGGGGGTTCCCGCCGAACGTGGACGAGTGGAGGTACGGATCCCGCTTCATGCGCTCCCACAGGGCGGGGCGGGCGATGAACGCGCCGATCGGCATCACCCCGCCGCCGAGCGCCTTCGCCAGGGTCAGGATGTCCGGGACGACGCCCTCGTGCTCGACGCAGAACATGCGGCCGGTCCGGCCCAGCCCGGTCTGGATCTCGTCGGCGATCAGCAGCACGCCCCGCCGGTCGCAGATTTCGCGCACCTGACGCAGATAACCCGCGGGAGGGAGGATGACGCCGGCCTCCCCCTGGATCGGCTCGAGCATGACCGCGGCCACATCACGGCCGATGGCCGCCTCCACCGCGGCGGCATCGCCGAAGGGAACGTGGACAAACCCGGGCACGAGCGGCTCGAACGGGGTCCGATAGTAGGCGCGCCCCGTCGCCGAGAGCGCCCCCAGGGTCTTGCCGTGGAACGCCTCCTGCATGACCACGAAGCCCGGCCGGCCCGTGGCCAGGCGCGCCAGCTTGATCGCGCCCTCGTTCGCCTCCGCGCCGCTGTTGCAGAAGAACGAGTACTGGAGGTCGCCGGGCGTCACCTCCGCCAGGCGCTCCGCAAGCGCCGCCATGGGCGCGCTCGGCATCGTGCGCACGGACATCGGCATCCGGTCGAGCTGGTCGCGCACCGCCGCCAGGACCCGGGGATGGCGGTGGCCGATGTTGAAGATCGCCGGGCCGCACGCGCAGTCGATGTACTCGCGGCCGTGGACATCCCAGACCAGGCACCCTTCGGCGGCCCATTCGACGGTCTCGACGCCGCCGAACTGGAACAACCGCGCGAGCCCGGGATTGAGATACCGCCGGTACTGCGCCAGCGTGCGCTCGATCAGCTGGGCCCGATCGGCGCCCTCCGGGATGCGGCCGGGACGTCCCGGCGGCGCGGGGTGAACGGGCTCAGGGCGGGGGCGGGCCATGCCGGACCTCCGAAGGCTCCGCCGGCTCCCGGGCCGCCGCGGCCAGCACGGCCTCGGCCTTGCGGACCACCTCGCGGGTTTCCTTGTACTTGATCCGGTCCAGCGCTTCCGCGACCGACACCCAATCACAGCGCACGAACCCTTCTTCGCGCTGCGGGCAGGCCTCTTCCCCGCCGAGGAACTCCATCAGGTAGTAGTGCACCGTCTTGTCATAATAGGTATCTTCGGTCTTCCAGAAGAACAGGTAGCGCTCTTCGCCGAGGTCGCGCACGATCCGGACGTTGTGGAGCCCGGTTTCCTCGCCGACCTCCCGGAGCGCGACCGCCTCCGGGGTCTCCCCCGCCTCGATCGTCCCCTTGGGGAGCATCCACTTGCCGGCCTCGTGCTGCAGGAGCAGGATGCGGTATTCGGCCGGGGAGGCGGCTGCGCCGGACCGGCGGTAGACGACCCCGCCGGCGCTGTGGGCCCGCTTCACTTTCCGGGCCGGCTGGCGCACCACACCGCTCCTTTCGCCCCGACGGCCGGGCGGGCCTCGGACAATCCACGCCCAGGCACGGCCGGGCGCTCACCGGCCCCGCCGGCTGCGGCGAACCCGCGACCCGGGAGGATCTTCAGACGGAAGCAGGCCCGAGGCTCAGAACCGTTTGCGCCGAGCCGCGCGGCGGCGCCGCTTCTGGCTGGGCTTCTCGTAGTGTTCGTGCCGCTTCGCGTCTGTGAGGATTCCGGACCGCTTGACCTGACGCTTGAACCGTCGCAGGGCGCTGTCCAGCGTCTCATCCTTGCCGACCCGAACCTCGGTCAAGAGTCCACCTCCGGTGGCTGCGGCTCCGTGCGATGAAGCCATTATACACGAGGGGCGCCCCGAACAGCAACGGGGCGCCCCTCGCGACGGTGAAATGGAGCGATCCGGAGGGCGTCCGAGAGACCCGTCGAGGTCTAGCGGGGTGGCGTCAGGGGCCCTGGTAGGTGATCGCGCCGGCCGAGTTCACGGACGCGGTCCTGGTTCCGGCGGTGCTCTGCAGGGTGATGGTGTGGGCCGCGTCCGGAACGCCGAAGGCGGTGAATATCACGGTGTCGCTGGCCTGCGGCGTCACGCCGGTCGGCAGCGAAGCGTTCTCGTGAAACCCGCCGCCGGTCCTCGCGATAGCGTAGCTGCCGGAGGAGCCCGTCAAGGTGACGGTGTACTGCGATCGCTCGGACTTGGCGCGTTCCTCGGCCTCGCGAAGATTCGAGGCCATCTGGATCGCGCCAAACCGCAGCCGCTGCTGGGCGGTGTAGCCGCGCCAGGTCGAGAAGCTCAACGTCACGAGGACGCTGGCGATCGCGAGGACGATCACCATCTCGAGGATGGTGAACCCGCCTTCCCGGGGCCGAGGCATGGTGGGCACCGCCCGGCGCGCAGACGGCGCCTTACGGCGGGGTCGCTTCACGCCAGACCGGCCTTACCCCGGCCAGGGGCTGCGAGCCACCGGTGACCATGAACAGGTTCGTCGTCGGAAAGAAGGGGGGCGTGAATCCGCGGCTCATCCGCGTGTCGAAGGTGAAGGCGCGCCCGTAGCCGGTGGCCTGCTGTCCCAGGGTGGAGTTGTACGTCCCGAAGTTGCCGTAGTACTTCTCGATCATCCCGCCGAGCAGGTTGACGTTCCCCCGCGGGCTGCCGGTGTTCCAGTTCTGCACGTTCACCGAGCTGTTGTACGTGCTGCCCGAGCTCCCGGCCATGAGGATGGCATCGATGGTCACGTTGTTGGGCGCGGTGGGCATGATCTGGATGTCCCCGCCGGCCGCGTAGATCCCGAGCACGTTGATCGGGTTCGAGTTCGGATCAGAGGGATTGGGCGGGGTCTGGTAGAGGACGTTCCCCGCGATCCCGATGGACCCGGCGGAGACGATCGACGTCTGTTCGTTCTGCTG
Source organism: bacterium (assembly GCA_035488355.1). GTDB lineage: Bacteria > Sysuimicrobiota > Sysuimicrobiia > Sysuimicrobiales > Segetimicrobiaceae > Segetimicrobium. Next base: position 7,237 of record DATHLI010000105.1, read on the forward strand.
CAGCGTCCCGCTCAGCGCGTTGATGTTGCCGTTCACGTAGATGACCGCGGCGTTATCGTTCCCGGGGCCCTGCCACCCCTTCGGCACGCCGATGAAAGTGCGGCTCGGGGGGCCGAGGGGAGTGCCGGACGGGCAGCTCCCGCCCGAGGGCGGCGGCAGCCAGCCGTTGCTCTCCACGGTCGTGGCGTTGTTGGCCCGATCGACCGTCACTTTCGTCTGGATCGCGCCTTGCGTCAGTGTGTAGACCGCGGTCGAGCCGGTGCCTAGGCTCATCGTCAGGCTGTCCACGGTCCCCTGCACGTAGATGCCGCCCAGCATGGTGGCGCCGGTAGCCTCCGATCGGCAGACACCGTTCTTATCGGTCACCGGGACGTAGACCCCGTTCGGCACCGAGCTGGCGTTCTTCAACTCGGGAATCTTAGAGGTGATGTCGGTCGTCGTCACCGCGCTCGAGTCCGTCGGGTTCCGTCCGACGGCAACCCCCTGCTGGTTGAACGAGTTGGCGGGCATCGGCACGGTGGACGCCCCGAGCGTGAAGTTGGCCGGCGTCGCCGCCTGCGGGTTGGGATCCGGCGGCACGAGCGGCGCGTCGACCCGGGTGCCGCCCACGACGTTCTCGGGGCTCCCCAGCTCGAGGTTGGCGCCGTTGTTGTAGAACCAGGCCTTGCTGTTGACGCTCTCCAGCTTGTCGGTGAATGTCGGGAACTGGGCGAACCGGAACTCGCCGTTCGTGTGCACCGGCCCGCTGAAGTTCGTGGTGCTCGAAAACCAGACCGGGCCGCCCGTCGGCGAATTGTGGACGTCCGTGAACAACGCGTACATCGAGAAACTCTGGTACCGCAGCTGGACGCTGAAGCTCCCGTTGAGGACCACCCGGCGCCGGAACTTGGGCGGCACCTGCCCGTCGCTCGTCACGGTGTACTTGTAGAAAATCTCGTACGAGGTGGGGCCGAGCTGGTGGATGGCGCAGGGCGACCCGGGGGGATTGCACGACGAGTGGGGCTGGGGGTTCGGGAGGAGCTGGACCGAGGCGGTGTACTGGCCGCCTCCCATCGCGTTCACCGGCGCCCCGCCCATCTGCAGCTTCAAGTGCGGCCAGCCGGAGCCCCAGTTGACCTGGAACGTCGCCGACGTCGCCGATGGGGACAGCGAGAACTTCTGACCGTCGGTGACCAGGTAGTTGAAGAGGTCGAACGGGTTCTGCGTGCTGTTGGTGCCGCCCGAGTACCAGGTGGTCGCCTGCGTATTACCCAGGGACGGGTCCACCGAGCTCGAGCCCTGCGGGTAGGCGTTCACGTACGCCATCAAGGCCGAGCGGCCGGCGAACGCGCCGCCTTCGGCCGCGTACAGGCTCTGCGCCCCGGTGAGGCGGACGGCGGCCAGGGCCGTCTCTTTCCCGGTGAGGTACAGCACGAGGGCCGCCAGGGTCGTCAGCACGAGCACCATGGCGAGCAGCGCCATCATGGCGAGCCCCTGCTCCCCATGGCGCGCCCCGGCGCAGACCAGGACCCGCTGTTTTGTGTTCGGCGATCGGCTCACGGATGTTCCCCCCTCCCGCGTCCTTGGCGCTGACGCGGATTCCCCTTCTCTTGCGCGCCGCCTGGAGACCACGCCGGCCCCGCCGCGCTACTGCGAGGTCAGGACCGTCGACAAAGTCACCAGGGGCGTGGTGTCGGGATCGGCCGGCCGGTAGACGTTGACGGTGACGGTGCTGAGGAGCAGGATGTTGTCCGGGACGACGGTCACCGACGCCTGCAGGCTGTGGGTCGTGGCGTTTGCGATCCCCGTGTACGGCGCGGGCAGCGGCAGGGCCATCCGGGGGATGTTCGCAAAACCGACCATGGTGTACGGGTTCGGGCTGGCCTTGATCTGCTCCATCACCTGCGACGCGATGCTGGTCGCGGCGGCCTTCGTGTCAGACCGGTTCGCGAAGCCCATCCCATCGATGAAGGCCTGCAGGAGGAACACGGAGACGCCGGCAAACAGCGCCATGCCGACGAGCAGCTCAACAAACGTGAAGCCACCGTCTCGGCGGGCCGGTGGAATCGGGCCGCGCAGGGTCTGCACCAGGTGTCTTCGGGCCCGGATCGTGTTCATGAACGAGTCGCCCACCCTGTCGCCGGCCTGCCGACCGGCACGTCAGGTGTCGATGCCGCGGCTGACC
>DATHLI010000106.1:0-3560 GCA_035488355.1 bacterium
CAGCAGCACCACCCCAAGCCCCCAGGTCGAGACGCCCAGCAGCGCCAGCGCTCCCACCGGGTGCGGGAAGCTGAAGACGATGGCCAGGATCACCGCCCCCACGAGGACTTCCAGGGCGATCCCGGAGCGCCGAACGCGCCGTCCCACCAGGAGCGCGACGGCGGTCGTCCCAAACTGCAGCGCAACGAGAAGGGCCAGCGGGACCAGCATCGCCAGCGGTATCCCCAGCACGCTGAGGGCGAGGAGGACCATGATCACCACCGTGAGCGGCCACCCCAGGATCCCGGCGACAAACGTCCCGACCGGATCGCGCTCGATCAGCTGGGCAAGCCGCGCGGTCAGCCCGGGGAACAGCACAGCGACCAGCCAGGCGGAAGCCACGAAGCTGGCCAGGATCACAAGATAGAAGGTCAACAGCATCCACTGCAGGATGAAGAGCGGGGCCGGCCCCCAGAACCAGGATTCGCCGGGAAGATGACGGAGCCAGGGGAACGGCATCGGCCCGCGCCCATAACCCGGCGGAATGAGAAGCGGCGGATTCGTTTGGACCTTGGCTCCGCCGACCGTCGCGCCCGGCTCGTAATACACGGCTCCAGCCGCGGCGCTCGCCCCGCGGTCGACCACCGCGGTGGAGCGGAGGATCACGTTCCCTCCCACGGCGTGCGCGGACCCTTGGACGCGGCCGGTCACCTCGACGCTGCCGCCGATGGCGACCGCATCACCTTCGACGGTCCCGGCGATATACGCCGCGCCGCCCACCGAGATGGCGCTGCCGTGGACGACCGTGCCGGCGGGCACCTCCAGATCGCCGGCGCGTAGAAGAAACTCCGCGGCCCCAGACGGCGTGGCGCTGCCAAACAGCACAGCGGCGCCGAGGCCGAGACAGACGATCACGGACATGCGCGTATGCTTCACCGCGGAGCACCGCGCATCGAAAGCGGTGTCCCGGTCCGCGACATGAGCAGGAATTCCCCACGCATCGCTGAATTAGACGGCGGCCGAGGGGGGAATATGGATCGAGTCGCAGCGATCATTCCGGCGTTCAACGAAGAACGGACGATCGGCGACGTCGTCGGCGCCGTGAGACGGTGCCCGTTGGTAGACGATGTGATCGTGGTCAGCGACGGTTCCCGCGATGCGACCGGATGGGCGGCCCGGCAGCACGGAGCCCGGGTCATCGAGTTGTTCGAGAATCTGGGCAAGGGCGGAGCGATCGCCGCCGGGCTGGGCGCCACGCGCGCGCAGTTCATTCTCCTGCTCGACGGCGACCTCGTCGGGCTGACCACGCAGCACGTTGAAGACCTCCTCAGGCCGGTGCTCGCCGGAACCGCGGCGGTCAGCATCGGCCGGATCAAGCGCGACTTCATCCAAGCCTTGTTCCCGAACTTCTCGGGCCAGCGCGCCCTTCGCCGCGAGGTCCTCGAGGCGATCCCCCACCTCGAGAACACCGGATTCGGCGTCGAGGCGGTCCTGAGCCGGCACCTGAAGTGGTCGGGCCTGCACGCCTGCACGGTCTCGCTGGGCCACCTCACCCACGTTCCGAAGCAGGAAAAGCACGGACTCCTCCGCGGCTATGTCGCGAAGTGCAAAGCGACCTGGCAGATTGCCAAATGGAGCGGCCGCTACGGCCGCGCCAAGGCCTGATTCCGCTTCACTGCGCGACCACCTGCACGCGGTCCCCCAGTCTCGGCACCGTCTCGGATCGGTCCGGTTCGGCGCAGTAGTCCAGATCCTCCGCGAGACCGATCGCGATGACGTTCTGCCCAGCCCGGGTCCGGCGAAAGAGCGCCGCCGGTTGCGCGGTGCCCCGGTAAAGTTCCAGCGCCGCCATCGCGGCATCGGTGAGGTCAACGCTCCCGGCGCCCTCGCGGCCCGACAGCGCGGCGGCGACGATGGCGCCGGCGGTGTAGGCATCGTCAAGGCTGAACCGCCCCTCCCGGCCCGCGCACACCACGGAGAGCCCCACCCCGTCCCGGGCAGCGGACAGGGCCTCCCGGGCGACCGCCGAGCGGTTGCGGAGGCAGCCGAGCAAGACCGGGGAGGCCTCCCGCGCCATATGCATCGCCCGGGTACCATTCGTGGTCGCAAACACAACGCGGCGGCCGGCCAGGGCGGCGGCCGCGAAGGCCACGGGGCTGTTGCCAAAGTCGAACCCCGCCGGGGCGCGGCCCCCCTGCTCCCCCGCCAGCAGCACGTCCGGGTGGGCCTGATGGTATCGCCGGGCCGCCTCAACCGAGGGGGCGATCAGGACCTCGGCGCACCCCCGCTCCAGCATGACCAGCAGCGATGTCGTGGCGCGGAGGACGTCGACCACCACAACGGTCCGGCCGCGGAGCGGCCCGGCCTCCTCGGGGAGGAACGCCACATGCAACTCCACGGCCCCTAGAACTTCCTATAATAGGGGGCTTCGGCCAGCGCCTCGGCCAGCCGGGCCCGCAGTCCCTCGGCCACGGCCCTGGGAGACCCGTTCGCGTACGCAGCGTCCTCCGCGGTGACTTCGAACAACTGCGTCTGGCCGCCGATCACGGTCCACCGGCCCGGTGAGATCACGTCGCGGACATCGTACGGCGCGGGGTCGGTGTTGAAGAAGACATTGAGCCTGACCGCCAGTGCCTGGGCGCGGCGGGAGGGGTCCTCGCCCGCCACGGTTGCGCCCAGCCGGATGATCGGCCGTCCGTCCACCAGCACCGTGACCGGCTGTCCGTCCGACCCGTCCGGCGGATCGAGCGTGATCTTGAGGTACCCCTCCGGGATCCGGCGCACGATGGGAAAGCCCCGCGCGATCAGGTCGTCGCGAATATAGCCGACCCGCTCGTCCGGTACGGGGTGGTCCTGGTAGAGCGGGCCCAGATCCGGGCGGCCGGTCAGCTTATCCGCCTGAGCGAGGTGCTCCATCAGCGTCAGCATCGCGACGGGGGAGTAACTCGTCTTCGTCAGGTAGGAGATGCCCGTGAGATCGGCTTCTTTTTCCAGATCGCGCTGGTAGTTCGCCATCGCCCCCTGAGTGGCGAGCGAGACGCCAACGATGGGCGCCGCGGAACGGGCGAGCACGGACAGCGCCGCCGCGATGATGAGCGCCGGCGCCATGCGGCTTTCCCGTGCCTGCTGAATGTAGTAATGCCGGTGGGCGACGTGGGTCAGCTCGTGCGCCAGCACCGCCGCCAGCTCGTGGTCCGAGCGCACAAACTTCATCATGCCTCGGGTGACGTAGACCCATCCACCCGGGACGCCCAGGGCATTCACCCCGGGGATATCGATGACCCGGAAATGATACGTCAGATCCTGGCGGTCCACGACCGGGACGAGCGCGTCCCCCACGCGCGCAAGCCGATCGACCATGGCCCGATCGGTGACGACCCGATAGTGAGACTCGATCTCCTTGGCGATCTGCGCGCCGAGCCGGATCTCGTCGGCGGCCTCATCTGCCCTAACGGCGGGGGGACTGCGCAGGAGTCCGCAGATCGCGATCCCGATGAAGGCAACGCCCACCCTGCGAATCGGCCCCGAAGTTCTGTGAGATCGGCTCATCGCTCGATTCTCATTATACTCTCCCCCGATCG
>DATHLI010000107.1:0-6383 GCA_035488355.1 bacterium
CGCCGATCTCAACGAGGCCGGCGCCCGGACGACCGCCGACCTCATCGGCAAGGCGGGAGGCCACGCGTCGCCCGAGCGGGTCGATATCGCCAAGGAAGACGAGGTACGCCGGTTGTTCGCGGCCGCCGGATCCGGCCGCGCGCCGCTCGACGTCGTGGTAACGACGCCATCGATCAACGTCCGCAAGCCCGTCGTGGCGTACACGGCCGAGGATCTGGACCGTGTGCTCACGGTCAACCTCAAAGGGACGTTCTATGTGCTGCGCGAGGCCGGACGCCGGATGGCCGAGCAGGGGAGGGGGAGCATCATCGCCTTCGCCTCGATCCGCGCCCAGGTCGTCGAGCCGGGCCAGAGCGTCTATTCGGCGACCAAGGCCGGGACCGTCCAGCTCGTCCGCGCGCTCGCCGCCGAGCTCGGGCCGAAAGGGGTCCGGGTGAACGCCGTCGCCCCCGGGGTGGTGGACACCCCGTTGACGAAGCAGATCACGCAGGATCCCGCGTGGTATCGGGCCTACGCCGACCGGTGCGCGCTGGGACGCTGGGCGTCTCCGGACGAGATGGCCGGCCCCATCGTCTTCCTGGCGTCCGACGCAGGCAGCTACGTCACCGGATCCCTGCTCTTCGTCGACGGCGGGTGGACGGCGATCGACGGCCGCTTCACGCCGCCGCTGTGAGGGACCGGCGCCGCGGCCCTAGAAGCCAAGCGCCTCGGCGACTCCCCCCGAGATCAACCCGAGCGCCACGACGGCCAGCGAGACCACGACGAGCGCTCGGGCAGGCGCGCCGCGGCGCAGCATGAGGAGCGCAGGAAGGCCCGCGGCCGGCAAGGTGGTCAGCAGCACCGCCGCGCCCCCGCTGCCGAGTCCCAGGGCCATCAGCGCCTGGACGATGGGGATTTCCGCCGCGGTAGGAATGACGAACAACATTCCGCCGATCGCGAAGACGCCCATCAACCAGAGGCTGTGGCCGATCGCCGGGGTCATCGCCGGGAACAGCCACGCCCGGGCGGCGCCCAGGGCCATCACGATCACGACGTACTCGGGGATCAGACATCGGCTCAGCTCCCAGACGGCGCCGGCCCATCGTATGAGCGACGGCCGGCCGGGCTCCATCTGCGGGGCGATCGTCGGCGGCCCCGGATGCGCGGGATAGGCCTTCTCCGTCACGACGCCGCTCGCCCAATGCGCCACCCCGAGGACCAGAGCCGCGCCGACCACGATCCGGAGGACCACCCAGTTCCAGCCCAGCACGAAGCCCATGAAGATCATCGTCGCCGGGTTGAGCATGGGGTTGCCCAGCCAATAGGCAAGGGTGGCTCCCATTGCTGCGCCGCTCCGGGCCAGGCCGATCGCCGCCGGCGCGGCGCAGCACGTGCACATCATGGACGGGACGGCGGCGAGGCCGGCGATCGCGGTGCTCGCAAATCCTGATTGACCGACAAGACGCGACATCCAGGTGCGCGGCACCAACACCTGCACACCCGCGCCGATGAGCAGGCCGAGGATGATCGCCTGCCAGACCGCCTTGAAGTAGGCGACGGTGTACGACCACGCCGCCGGCCAGCCCACCGCGGGCGGAGCGGCCGCGGTGCCGCTGACAATCGAGGCGCCGATGCTATGCGTGCTGGCGGCGGTGAAGGCCCGGTGATAATACGGGTTCCACTTGACGTAATACAGGCCCGCCGCGACCAGGAGCACGAAGACCGCGATGCCCCGGAGGGTGGCCGGATCGAGGCGGACGAGAGGCCGCAAACCCCTCGGGTCAGCGGCCGCTGATGAGTTGGACACCATTCACCTCCATCGGGTCCCGGTTCCCCTAGAGGCGCCGGGGATCCTGCTCACCGCGCGGCGGACAGCGTCTCGGCGAGCTGGATGAGGACCCCGTGCCCGCTCTTCGGGTGGACGAACAGTTCCCGCCACTCGGGGTTCTCGTAGTTCTCGCCCACCACCCGGTACCCTGCCGCCCGGAGCTGCGCCGCCCACCGCGGGAGATCCCGGACCTTGAACGTGATGTGGTGTAAGCCTTCGCCGCGGCCGTCGAGGAAGCGGTGCAGGAAACTGTCGGCGCCTTTGGGCTCGAGCAGTTCGACGGTGCCGCCCGGAAAGGTGAATTGTTGAAAGGTGAATCCCCGGCCCTCCCCGGCCTCGCCCGGCGCGCCGCCCAACAGATCCCGAAACAGATCCAGCGCATCGGTGATCCGGCGCACGGCGACGGCGACGTGGTCGAATGCGATCATGGGGGAGCCTCCTTCTGGGCACATGTTCTTCTGGGCGCCTCGTCGTGTGAAGCGCCCCAGCACCAGAGCAAACGGCGCGGGCCGGCCCCTCATTTCGCAGCCGCGGGAGGAGTTCCTCGCCTCCTACGGAAGAACGAGGGAAAGCTCCGCGGGGCGGGCCCAGGAGGCCAGCTGTGGGTAACGTGGTGATCATCGAAGGGGCCCGGACCGCGTTCGGCCGGTTCGGCGGGGCCCTGCGGGACGTTGCGGCCACGCAGTTGGGGATCGAAGCGGCCCGGGGCGCGCTGGCCCGCTCCGGCCTTGCCCCGGATGCCGTCGACCATGTCGTCTTCGGAAACGTCATTCAGTCGAGCGCCGATGCCGTCTACCTGGCGCGTCACGTGGGGCTTGGCGCCGGCGTGCGGATCGACTGTCCCGCCCTCACGGTGAACCGGCTCTGCGGGTCGGGGCTCGAAGCCGCGGTCCAGGGCGCGCGGCTGATCCAGGCCGGTGAGGCGGATGCCGTCCTCGCCGGCGGGTGTGAGAACATGAGCCAGGCGCCGTTTGCCGTCCGCGGCGCGCGGACGGGGCTGCCGCTCGGCCCCGCGGTGCTCGAGGACACGCTGTGGCAGGCCCTCACCGACTCGGCCTGCGGGCTCGGGATGGCGGAGACCGCGGAGAACCTGGCGGCGCGGTACGAGATCACCCGCGACGAGCAGGACGCGTTCGCCACCCGCAGCCACGCCCGCGCGGCCCAGGCCCGGGCGTCCGGGCGGTTCGCGGAGGAGATCGTGCCGGTGCCGCGTCCCGGTGCGCGCCCGGGGGCCGGCCCCGTCGCGGAGGACGAGCATATCCGCTCCGAGACCACGGTGGAGCGGCTGCGGCAGCTGCCGGCGCGCTTTCGGGAGCGCGGGACGGTCACCGCGGGGAACAGCAGCGGCATCAACGACGGCGCCGCGGCGGTCGTCCTCGCCGCGGAGAGCGTCGCGGCCCGCAGGGGGCTCCGCCCGCTCGGCTGGCTGCGAAGCTGGGCGGCCGTCGGCGTGCCGCCGGAGATCATGGGCATCGGGCCGGCGCCGGCCAGCCGCGAGGCGCTCGCCCGGGCCGAGCTGCGGCTCGACCAGATCGGGGTGGTGGAAGTGAACGAGGCGTTCGCCGCGCAGTACCTGGCCGTGGAGAAGGAACTGGGCCTCGACCGGGAGCGCGTCAATCCCAACGGCGGGGCGATCGCGCTCGGGCACCCCATCGGCGCAAGCGGCGCCCGGCTGCTGCTGACCCTGCTCTATGAGCTCCGCCACCGGGGCGAGCGGTACGGGCTCGCCGCGCTCTGCATCGGCGGGGGGCAGGGGATCGCCGCCGTCGTTGAGGCGGCCTGATCGCCGGATGATCCTCACCCGGTATTACCTCGGCTGTCTCGCCCACGCCTCGTACCTCATCGGCGACGAGGCGAGCCGGACCGCTGCCGTCGTCGACCCGCAGCGCGACGTGGACCAGTATCTGGCCGACGCGAACCGTCTGGGATTGACGGTCCGCCACGTGTTCCTCACCCACTTCCACGCCGACTTCGTGGCCGGCCACCTCGAGCTGCGGGATCGCGCGGGCGCGCAGATCCATCTCGGGCGGCGGGCCGCGGCCGAGTACGCCTTCACCCCCGGCGGCGACGGGGACTCCGTGGCTTTCGGGTCCGTGCGCCTGGCCGTCCTGGAGACGCCCGGGCACTCCCCGGAGTCCATTTCGATTCTCGCCTACGATCTGGAGAAGGACCCCCGGGCTCCGCAGGCGGTGCTGACGGGCGACACGCTCTTCATCGGGGACGTGGGGCGGCCGGACCTCCGGGCGTCGCTCGGCTGGTCGGCGGACCAGCTCGCCGGGATGCTCTACGACTCGCTGCGGGAGAAACTCCTCACCCTCCCCGACGCCACCCTCGTCTACCCGGCCCACGGCGCAGGATCGCTGTGCGGCAAGAATCTGAGCACGGACACCGTCTCGACGATCGGCGTGCAGCGGCGCTACAATTACGCGCTCCAGCCGATGAGCAAGGAGGCGTTTATCGAGATCATCATGGCCGATCAGCCCGACGCGCCCCCGTACTTTACCTTCGACGCGATCCTCAACGCCAGTGAGCGGCCGACGCTCGAGGCGACGCTCGCGCGGGTGCTCCGGCCGGTGACGCTCGAGGAACTGCTGCGGCTGCGGGAGGAGGGGGCCCAGGTGCTGGACACCAGGGATCCCGCCGACTTTGCCGGAGCCCACGTGATGGGCAGCATCAACATCGGCCTGGGCGGCCAGTTCGCGAGCTGGGCGGGGACGCTGCTCGACCGGGCGGCGCCGATCGTCATCATCGCGGGCTCTGGGCGGGAGCAGGAATCGGCGTTGAGGCTCGGCCGCATCGGGTTCGACCACATCGCCGGGTATCTTGATGGCGGCATGGGAGCGGTCGACGCGCGGCCCGATTTGGTCGGGCGGGTGCCCCGCGTGACGGCGCCGACCCTGGCCGAACAGCTGGCCTCTCCCGATCCTCCGATCGTCCTCGATGTGCGGACCGACGCCGAGCGGAAGGCCGCGAGCATCGCCGGCAGCCGGCACATCCCCCTCCAACACCTGCCCGAGCGGCTGCGCGAGGTGCCCCACGGCCCGCGGACGATCGTCGTCCACTGCGCCAGCGGCTACCGCTCGTCGATCGCCGCCAGCGTCCTGCAGCACTACGGCGTGGGCGAGGTGACCGACCTGGTCGGCGGGATCTCCGCCTGGAGAGCGTCCCAGCTCCCCACCGTGTGAAGGAATCCACGCCCAATATGGGCCTCGCCGCCGCCCGCGTCCGCCTCGCTTCCCGCGCCGCGCTCACAGACGAACTCCGGGAGATCGTTGGGGCCGAGCATCTGCTCTCGGAGCCGGGCGACCTGCTGGCGTACGAGTACGACGCGTCCAACATCACGGCGGTCCCGGACCTCGCGGTGCTCCCCGGATCCGCGGAGGAGGTCGCGCGGGTCCTCCGGGCCGCCGCCCGGCACGGGGTGCCGGTGGTGCCCCGCGGGGCCGGCACCGGGGTGTCGGCCGGGGCCCTGCCGATCGTCGGCGGCCTGGTGGTGGTCATGACCCGCATGAACCGGATCCTCGAGATCGATCTCGACAACCGCGTCATGGTCGTCGAAGCGGGGGTCACGAACATCGATCTCACGAGGGCGGTGGCCGCCCAGGGCTACTTCTACGCGCCCGATCCCAGCAGCCAGTACGCCAGCAGCATCGGCGGCAACGTCGCCCACAACTCGGGCGGCCCGCATACCATCGCCTACGGGGTGACGACCCACCATGTGCTCGGGCTGGAGGTGGCGCTGCCGAGCGGGGCGCTGGTCCGCGTCGGCGCCGAGGGCCCGGACGGCCCCGGGCTGGATCTCACGGGGGTGCTCGTCGGGTCGGAAGGCACCTGCGGCATCGTGACGCGCGTGTGGGTGCGCCTCCTGCGGCGGCGGGAGGCGCTGACCACCGCGCTCGCGATCTTCAAGGATCTCGACCGGGCGTGCGAAGCCGTCACCGAGATCATCGGGCGGGGCGTCGGCCCCGTCGCCCTCGAGATGATGGACCACAACGCCATCCAGGCGATAGAGCCGTTCGTCCACGCCGGCTATCCGCTGGACGCCGAAGCGGTGCTCCTCATCGAAGTGGAGGGGCTGCGCGAGACCCTGCCGCGGCTGGATCGCCTCGTCGACGCGATCTGCCGGCGCCACGGCGCCGCGGAGGTCCGCATCGCCCACGCCGAGGAGGAGCGGCAGGCGCTGTGGCTCGGGCGCAAGGCGGCGTTTGGGACGATGGGGCGGATCGCGGTCAACTACTACCTGCACGACGCCGCGGTGCCCCGCTCCCAGCTCCCGGCGATCATGCGGCGCGTGCAGGAGATCGCCAGGCGCGAGCGGCTGACCCTGGTCAACATGTTCCACGCCGGCGACGGCAACCTGCACCCGCTGATCATCTTCGATGCGCGCGTCCCCGGGGAAACCGACCGGGTCATCCGCGCCGGGGAGGAGATGCTCCGGCTCTGCGTGGAGGCCGGGGGGACGATCTCGGGGGAGCACAGCATCGGCTTTGAGAAAAACAACTACATGCGCTGGATCTTCACCGACGCGGACCTGGACGTGATGCGCCGGGTCAAGGCGGTGTTCGACCCCGGCGGG
>DATHLI010000108.1:0-2397 GCA_035488355.1 bacterium
GCCACGATCTTCTTTGTGATCGTGCTGTGCCTCACCCTGGTGCAGTTCCGAGTCCTGCGGAGCCAGACGGAATGACCGGCCGGCTGCGCCTCCTGGTCATGCACACGCTCCTGGCCACCTGGGCGATCGTGATGATCTTCCCATTCGTCTGGATGCTGTCGACCTCCGTGAAACCTGCGGCCGAGATCCTGCAATTTCCGCCTCGGTTGCTGCCGCACATTCCCACGCTCGCCAACTACGCGAGGGCGTTTACCGCGGCGCCCTTTGCGCGGTTCTTTGTGAACAGCCTGGTCGTGACGATCGTGTCGACCGTGATCGTCGTCGTGACGTCCACCATGGCCGGGTACATCTTCGGCAAGTACCGCTTCCCGGGCGATAGCGCGATCTTCTTGATCCTCTTGGCGACGGCCATCCTCCCGCTGGAAACCTACATGGTGCCCCTCTATCTGACCATGCGCAACTGGCGGTGGATCAACACCTACCAGGGACTGCTGGCGCCTTACCTGATGATGAGCTTTGGCGTCTTCATCATGCGCCAGTACTTCCGTTCCGCGTTCCCCGACGAAATGATGGACGCGGCGCGAATCGACGGCGCGTCGGAGTGGCGGATCTTCGCGAACGTGGCAGTCCCGGCGGCCGCGTCGGCGATGGCGGCCGTCGCGATTTTCGGAGCCATCCAAGCCTGGACGGCGTTCATTTGGCCACTGATCATGGCCAGCGCGCAGGAGATGTACACGACCGAGGTCGGCCTGGCCGTGTTCCAGAAGCGTTACACGGCGGACTACGGCGCCATCACGGCCGGGGCGATCGTCAGCATCCTGCCCATGATCGCCCTCTTTCTCTTCTTCCGGCGGTACATCACCGAAGGCATCGCGTTCACAGGATTCCGCTAGTCGCCGGCGCAGACCGCGGAGCCGGTCCCCGCCCCGCTACCGCCCTTCCCCCTCCGGGGGGCGCCGCCGGCGCGGCGGTCCGGCGAGAATTTTCGGGCGCGCTCTGCGGATGAGCCTCGCGGGGAGGGCAATCTCGGTGCGGAGCACCGCGGCGAGGCCGTCCAGCCAGCGGGTGAATCCCGCGGGCTCTCGGTGCGACGTGACAGAGCCGGCGAAACTATCCAGCGCCGCCGCCATCCCGATATCCCGTCCGGCGGCCTTGCTCATGATCCACTTGTGGTCGCCGAGGTAGACGAACAGGTCGCCGAGCGATCGGCCCGGGAAGTGCCGGAGCAGGCGCCGCGCCGCCAGGTCCCGGGTCGCGGGCAGGTAGACCCGCGAATACCACTCACGGGCAGCGCTCCGCAGCGATCCGCGGGCCCGCTCGCGCCGGTAGTCCTCGATCCACCGGAGCAGTTTGGGGTACTGACCCATCTCGTGCAGCACGATCGTCGTGATGCCGGTCCGCTGCTCGAACAGCACGCGCTCGCGCGCGACGACGTCTTCCGGGCTCCGCCCCTCGGGGAGAAACGCCACCACCTCGGCATCGACATCCTGCTGTCCGGCCAGGCGCGCGGCCGCCACCCGGTGGTGGCCATCCACGATGTAGTACTCGTGGCCGAGGCGGTACAGCAGCACGGGCGGCAGCACCTCTCCGTGATCGAGCGCCGCCACCAGCCGCTTGACGCGCGAGGGCGTGAGGCCGTGCCCCGGGCGCAGGCCGTCCGGGAAGTACCGCGCGCGGCCGACGCTCCCCACGATCTCCGCGACGGGCACCTGGATCACCCCCAGGGGACGCGTGGCGAGCGCCCCATGGGCGCGCCTGACTTCTTCGAACTCTTTGAAGACCGGCGGCATGTTCGGAACGGCCCTCGGCGGATCAGGCGTGGGTGGCGCTGGCCGTCTCGACGGCGAGCACGACCGAGCGAAACGCGTTGACGACCTGGGTATCCCCGATCGTGGCGATCCGGCTCGCCATCGGCCGGTACGAGAGGTGCGAGTGGCCGTGCACAAAGTACCGCGGCCTCAACGCCTCGAGCAGCGCCCGGAACGTTCTGAAGCCGGTGTGGGCGCGGTCCTGGCCGTCGTGGACGCCGTAGGGCGGTGCGTGCGTGACCACGATGTCCACCCCGCCCGTTCTCCACACCGCCGGGCGGGCCGCCGCGACCCGCCACCACATCTGCCGCTCGGTGTACTGCACCCCCTCGCCGTTGTACCAGATGGAGCCTTCAAACCCCAGGATTCGCAGCCCGCCCACCGTGAGGATGCGGCCGTGGATGTTGTCGCCGGGCGGCGGCGACTCCCCGTACCGGTGGTCGTGGTTGCCGCGCACGTAGAGAAGGGGAACCTGGAACCGGTCGACGAGCGCTTCGAGGTAGTCCGCCGGCAGGTCGCCGCAGGACAGGAGGAGCCGCACCCCTCGGAGGCGCTCGGGCAGGGAGTCCCCGAGGAGCCGCTCGTCCAC
>DATHLI010000109.1:0-2947 GCA_035488355.1 bacterium
GTTCTCGAGGACGCCGATGCCGTCGATCTCCAGCCGCATCACGTCGCCGGGGCGCACGTGCGAGATCCCCTTGGGCGTGCCGGTCAGGATGAGGTCGTCGGGCTCCAGGGTCATGATCGCGGAGATGAACTCCACGAGCGCGGGGATCCGATGGATCAGGTGCGCCGTGGTCCCCTGCTGCCGCAGCTCGCCGTTCACGGAGGCGCGCAGCGTCAGCGCGTGGGGGTCGCGGATCTCCCCCTCGACCACGCAGGGGCCGACCGGTCCAAACGAATCGTACCCCTTCGCGCGCACCGGGGGCCGGTAGAAGTTCTTCACGAAGTCGCGCACGGTCACATCGTTGAAGATCGTGTACCCGCGGATGACCGCGTTCGCGTCCGCGGCGCGGACGCCGCGGCAGGTCCGCCCGATCACGACCGCGAGCTCCACCTCGTAGTGCATGTACTCCACGCCCGACGGGTAGACGACCGGGGCGCGGTGCCCGACCAGCGACGAGAGGGGCTTCAGGAACAGGGCGGGCTCCTCGGGGGTGCGGATCCCCAGTTCCTCCGCGTGGTCCGCGAAGTTGAGGGCGAGCCCCACGACCTTCGTGGGCAGCACGGGGGGGAGCCAGACCACCGCCTGGGGATCGTAGGCGCGGCCCGCCCGGTCGAAGGGGATACCGTCGTGGAGCGTGCCGGTGTGCACGGTGCCTTCGGCGGCGAACCGGATTTGGCGCATCGCCGGACTCAGCGTCCCCGAACCCCGCCCGTGATCATGGGTCCATCATATCAGGCGGCCGCATCTCGGGAGGGTTTTGAGCGCCGGCCGTATAACACCGCGCCCGTCCGTTGCTGCAAGACATGGGGGGTGGTGATCACGCAAGCGGCGCTGCCACGAAGGCTCACGACCATCGCGCTGGCCGCGGCGCTCGCCTCCGGCCTGGCGGCACCCGGCCGGCCGGCGCTCGGGCAGGGCGGACCGATCAGAATCGGCGCGGTGTTCGCCGTCACGGGCCCGGCCGGTTCGCTCGGCAAGCCGGAGAAGGACACCGCGGCGATGCTGCAGGATCAGCTCGCCGCCGCCGGCGGCATCGCCGGGCGGCCGGTGCAGATCATCACCTACGACAGCGAGGCCGATCCCACCAAAGCGGTGCTTTTAATGAAGAAGGCGGTGACCGAGGACGGCGTGGTCGCCGTGGTGGGCGGGACGACGAGCCCGGAGTCGCAGCCGATGGCCGACTACGCGATGTCCGCGGAGATCCCGTTCATGTCCGTGGCGGCCAGCACCACGCTCAGCGTCCCCGCCCGCGCGTGGGTGTTCCAGATGCCGCAGCGGAACGACATTGCCGCCGCGACGGCCATGCAGTACCTCGTCGCGCTGCGCGTCAAGACGTTTGCGTTCCTCTACCGGAACGACGACTTCGGCCAGGACGGCCTGGTGGGATTCCGAACGTACGCCCGCCAGCGCGGGATGACGGTCGTGGACACGGAGCCGTTCGCGGCGATCGACACCGATCTGAGCGCCCAGGTCGCCCGCGCCCGCATCAAGAACCCCGAGGCGATGGTGGTGTGGAGCACGCCGCCGACGGCCGCGATCGCGGCGAAGAATATCCGCCAGCTCGGGGTGCAGGTGCCGATCTTAGAATCGCACGGGATCGCCAACCGGGCGTTCATCCAGCTGGCCGGTCCCGCGGCGGAAGGGGTGGTGTTCCCCGCCGGCAAGCTGCTGGTCGCCGGCAAGCTCCCGGCCGGCGACCCCCAGAAGGCGCTGCTGGAGAAGTATGCCAGGGACTTCGAGGCGGCCAACAAGTACGCGGCGAACACCTTCGGGGGGCACGCGTTCGACGGGATCACGATGCTCCTCGACGCGGTCCGGCATGTCGGACCGGACAAGGCCAGGGTGCGGGAGTACCTGGAGCGCCTCCAGGGATTCCTCGGCACCGGCGGCGTGTTCACCATGTCGCCGCAGAATCACAACGGGCTGTCCACCAAGGACATGGTGCTCGTGGTGATCAAGCACGGCAACTGGGACATCTGGAAGTAGCCGGGGCCGGGGCGGCGCAGGCGCCCTGACCGGCCCGCCCTCGTTGCCGTGTCCGCCCTCCTCCCTCAGCTCCTCCTCACCGGCATGACGACCGGGAGCATGTACGCGCTCGTCGCGCTCGGATTCGTCCTCATCTACAGCGTGACCGGGATCTTGAACTTCGCCCAGGGCGAGTTTTCGATGCTGAGCGCGCTGGTCTGCGCCACGCTGCTGGCCTGGCACCTCCCGCTGGGGGCCGCGGCGCTGATCGCGGTCGCGATCGTCTGCGCGCTGGGCGCGCTGACCGAGCGGCTGGCCATCCAGCCGGCGTACGGCGCTCACCCGCTCACCCTCACCATCATCACCTTCGGGGTCTCCATGGCGTTTCGCGGGATCGCCCTGATGCTCTGGGGCGCGGATCCGTATCCCCTGCCGGAGTTCACCCCCGGGCCGGCGCTGGTGTTCTTGGGCGGCGTGCTCATCCGCCAGGCGATCTGGGCGATCGCGCTGTCGCTGACCGTGGTGGCGGCGCTGTTCGTCTTCTTCGCCCGCACCATCCCGGGGGCGGCGGTCCGGGCGTGCGCGGACAACGCCTTCGCCTCGCGGCTCGTGGGCATCAGCCCGAGACGGATGTCGCTCCTGGCATTCACCCTCAGCGCCGGGCTGGGGGCCGTGGCGGGCATCGTCATGACCCCGATCACCGGCGCGACCTACGACATGGGCCTGGCGTTGGGGCTCAAGGGGTTTGTCGCCGCGGTCATCGGCGGGCTCGCGAACGCGCCGGGAGCGGTGCTGGGCGGGTATCTCGTCGGGATCATCGAAGCCCTGACCACCGGATATCTCTCCCCCGGGTATGGGACCGCCATCACGTTCCTGGTCCTGCTCGCCGTCCTCTTCCTCCAACGGGAAGGGCTGGTCCACGGCCAGCAGAGGCAGGCGTAAC
>DATHLI010000110.1:0-2659 GCA_035488355.1 bacterium
CGCTGCGCAGTCCCGCGATCGCGCGGATGCTGCGCGACCCGCTCATCACGATCCGCGGCGAGCGGTACACGCTCCCGGTGCGCTCGGAGTTCCGGCAGCAGTTTCCCGGCGTGGCGCACGACCAATCGTCGAGCGGGGTCACCGTGTTCATGGAGCCGCTCGCGGCCGTTCCGCTCGGCAACCGCCTGCGCGAGCTGGCCGCGGAGGAGCGCGAGGAGGTGACCCGCATCCTGGCGTCGCTCAGCAGCGCCGTCGCGGCGGCGGCCGAGGCGCTTGCGCTCACGCTGGACGGCCTGGCCCGGTTGGACCTCGCGGCGGCCAAGGGGCGCCTCAGCCTTGAGATGGGCGCGTCCGCCCCCCGGCTCAACGCCGACGGCCGGGTGGACCTTCGACGCGCCCGGCATCCCCTGCTCTCCGGCGAGGTGGTGCCAATCGATGCGCAGCTGGGCGGCCGCTTCCGGACGCTCATCATCACCGGCCCGAACACCGGGGGCAAGACGGTGACGCTGAAGACCATGGGGCTCCTCAGCCTCATGGCCCAGGCCGGCCTCCACATTCCCGCGGCAGGCGACAGCGAGGCGGCGGTGTTCCCCCAGATCTATGCGGACATCGGGGACGAGCAGAGCATCGCGCAGAACCTCTCGACGTTCTCCTCGCATCTGGGGGCGATCGTGGAGATCCTCCGCGCGCTCCCCCAGGACCCGCCCGGAAGCGCGCGCGCCCTCGTGCTCCTCGACGAGGTGGGAGCGGGGACCGACCCCGCGGAAGGGGTCGCCCTCGCCCGCGCCCTGATCGAGGCGCTGCACGCGCTGGGCGTGTGCACCGTCGTCACCACCCACTACAACGAGCTGAAGGCGATGCCGTACACGCACCCGGGGATGGAGAACGCGTCGGTGGAGTTCGACGAGGCCACGCTGCGGCCCACCTTCCGGCTGCTCGTCGGCACCCCGGGCCGCAGCAACGCGTTTGCCATCGCCGAGCGCCTCGGCCTGGATCCGCGGATCGTCGAGCAGGCCCGCCGCTCGCGCTCGCGCCAGGACACCGACCTGACGCAGGTCCTCCAATCGGTCGAGGCCGAGCGGGAAGCGGTCTCGCGCGAGCGCGAGGCGATGGCCCGCGACCGCGCGGCGCTCGCGGCCGAGCGAGCCCAGGCTGCGGAGGAGGCGCGGCGCCTCGAAGCGGAGCGCCGCCGGTTCTTTGAGCGCGCCGGGGCGGAGGTGCAGGCGCTGGTGCGCCGCGGCCGGGAGCAGTTGGACGCGCTCCTCGCCGCGCTCAAGGCGCATCCGTCGCCCGAGACCGCGGCGCGCGCTCGATCGGGTCTGCGTGAGGTGAGCGCCGCCGCCGAATCCTACGCCGCCCAGGGGAGGTCCCCGGCCGGGGGATCCCCCCCGCGGGACCTGCGGGTCGGTGAGAACGTCCTCGTGCTCTCACTCGACCGGCCGGGGGTCGTCCAGGCCGGACCCGATCACCGCGGGGAGGTCGAGGTGCGGGCCGGGGCTCTCAGGCTTCGGGTTTCCCCGGCCGACCTCAGGCGCCTTCCCGCGGGCGAGCCCGCGGAGCCGGCTCGCAGCCCCGACTCCGGCCCCGACCTGGCGAAGGCGCTCACGGTGCCGTCCATCCTGGAACTCCATGGGCTCGGAGCGGAGGACGCCGTCCTGGAATTGGACAAATATCTGGATGACGCGACGCTGGCCGGACTCCGGCGGGTGACGGTCATTCACGGCAAGGGCACGGGCGCGCTCCGCCAGGCGGTACACGCGCATCTCAAGGGACACCCCCAGGTGGCGGCGTTCCGGCTCGGCGGAGAGAGCGAAGGGGGAAACGGGGCGACGATCGTGGACCTCGGGGCCCGATGAACGCGCATCCTCGCCACGCGCACGAGCACCCGCCGCCGGCGGCGGCGCCCCGCCCGTTCGTCCTGGCGCTCGCCATCACGCTGTGCTTGATGGCCGTCGAGGCCGTCGGCGGGTGGCTGACCGGCAGCCTCGCCCTGCTGGCCGATGCGGGGCATCTCCTGGCCGATGTCGGGACGCTGGCGGTCGGATTCATCGGCGGCTGGCTGGCGGCCCGGCCGGCGACGGCGCAGATGTCCTATGGGTACCGGCGCGCAGAGATCCTCGCCGCGATCACCAACGCGCTGGCGCTGTGGGTGGTCGCGGCCGCGATCCTCTACGAGGCCGTCCAGCGCTTTCGGATCCCGCATCCGGTCTCGGCGCCCGGCATGCTCCTCGTCGCGCTCGTGGGGCTGGCGGGCAATCTCGTCAACAGCGCCGTGCTGGCGCCCGGCCGCGGCGAGAGCCTCAACCTCAGGGTCGCCTTTACGCACGTCCTCGCGGATGCGGCGGCCGCGGTGGGGACCATCGCCGCGAGCTTCGTGATCCTGGTGACCGGGTGGGGGCAGGCCGATGCCGCCGCGAGCGTGGCGATCGCCGGGCTGATCCTCGCCGCGTCGTGGCCGCTGCTCCAGGAGGCGGTGCAGGTGCTCATGGAGGGCACTCCCAAGCACCTCTCCCTCGAGGAGGTGGAGGCCGCGATGCGGGCCGTGGCGGGCGTGATGAGCGTGCACGACCTGCACATCTGGTCGCTCACGTCCGGCATGGAGGCGGTGAGCGGGCACGTGCTGATCGCGGATCCCCGGGAGAGCCAGCGGGTGCTGGGG
>DATHLI010000111.1:0-2663 GCA_035488355.1 bacterium
GCAGGGTCTGAGCGCCGAGGACGGGGCCGATCACGGTGGCGAGTTCGTGTTGCGGCAGAGCGCTCCCTGCCCGAGAGTGATTGACACCGGGTTCGGGGGAATGCTACATTCACCGATGAAGGCGATGAGGCTCGCCTAAACCGCCGAGCGGTTCGGCTGATAGCCTCTACCCATACGAGAGGGTAGGGGCTTTTTTCATGCGCGGCTCCTGCCCACACGGTGTGGGAGCCGCGTGTTGTATTTTTGGGCAGGAGGGACGCATGGTGGCGGACGCGTGGATCGCCGGCAAGGGAAGGGGGGAAGTGATGAGCCGGGGAAGCAGGCTCGCTCAGGTTGGCCTGGATGCTATCGCTTTCTCAGGATGTTCAGGCGCACGGGCTCGATCACCACGATGTGACCCGTCCGGGAGCGCTGCTGAAGCGCCTGCAGCCGGCGGTGGAGGGACGGCCGCAGGAAGCTGTCCTTCCAGACGGTTCTGAGCCGCCATTCGAAGACGCCGAGGGTTTGGAAATGGTAGCGGAACTGGAAGGTTGCGGTTCCCTCCAGCCGGTACAGCCCGCGCTGTACGACCCGCTTCACCGCGCGTGTCGCGGCGCGATGTCTCTGAAGATTTTCCGGCGCCTTGTCGAGGGTGCCCTGGAGACGCTCCCGCCCATCCGACGCCCAGCAGATCCTGGGGAGTTGAGGCCGAGGCTGGCGAGGGACGGCAAACCGGTCCGGCCGGAGATCTGCCACGATGCCGCCCGGCCGGATCGCCCGGTGGATCTGTGTCAGGGCATGGACCATGCCCGAAGGTGCGATTCATCAGAGAGACCATGAGAGGATCGCGACGTCGAAGCGCCGGCCGGGGAGCCTGAGGCTTTCGGCCGCGCCGCCAGCCCATATCGGACTTTCTTCCTCAACGAGGCGGGTGTCAGCGCTTTGGCCCGGGCGATGAAGGCCTCGTTCGAGTCTATCGCCGCCACGGCTCGAGCCACAGGGGCGATTCTCCGCGTCAGCCGTCCGTCGCCGCACCCGACCTCGAGGATCCGCGCTCCCTCGAGGGGAATGCGGCGCCGCAGCGCCCGCAGTTCGGTTCGTTCGGGATCCCGCCGCAGCCCTTTCATCTCATCCCCCTGCCGCGCATCCCCCACGGGTGACGACGGCCTCGCAGGTCGAGGCGGGAAGGATGTCCACCGTTCCGGCCTGGGCGAATGGCTGCATGAAGCGGTTCACGCTCTCGCGGTCCGGCCCCTCAACGATCATGACGAACGTGTGGGCGTTGTTGACCACCGCATCCGCGCGGATCGTCAGGCCGTAGCTCTTGGTGCTTTGAGGCGACAGGTGCTTGAGGAGCATTTGCGCCATTTTAGGGTCGCCGGCCGGGCAGCGATTGGCCTCATGGCGATGTTGGACGACGAACAGGCTCATGGACCATTCCTCCTCTTCTTGACTCCTTGGCTATCCTCCAGGTTTCACGTTCGGACGAGCGCCAGTACATCCAGTATAGCCGAGCAGGTCACTCGGTGTGAACCAGGGCAGCGAGGGATTCTCCAAAGAGACCACCGCGGCCCTCGAGGAGGAATGAAGGTCTGCGCACAGGAAGGAGTGGCCCAGCGCGATGAGCGCCTACCCGTATGTCATCTGCGATGTGTTCACGGATCGGCCGCTCGCCGGGAACCCGCTCGCGGTGTTTCCGGACGCGAGGGAGATTCCGGCCGCCCGCCTGCAGCCGCTGGCGCGGGAGATCAACTTCTCCGAGACGGTCTTCGCCTACCCGCCCGCGGCGGGCGGGCACGCGCGCATCCGCATCTTCACGCCGAGGCGTGAGCTGCCGTTCGCGGGACATCCGGTGCTCGGCAGCGCGTTCGTTCTCGGCGCTCCGCTCCAGAGCGACGAGGTCCGGCTGGAGACAGGGCGGGGGATCGTGCCGGTCCAACTGCAGCGGGAGGGACGCCGGATCACGTTCGGCCGGATGAGCCAGCCCATCCCGTCAGTGGCCCAGTTTGCCGCCGAGGCGCCGCTGCTGCGCGCGCTGGGGGTGGAACGCTCCGCGCTGCCCGTGGAGGCTTATGATAACGGCGTGCATCACGTCTTCGTCACGCTGGAAGCCGAGGAGGCGGTGGTCCGTCTCGCGCCCGACCTTGCCGCCCTTGCCCGCCTGCTTCCCGACCAGGGGGCGAACTGCGTTGCGGGCCGGGGCCGGCGGTGGAAGACGCGGGTGTTTTCTCCGGGGGTGGGCATCGCCGAGGATCCCGCGACCGGCTCGGCCGCGGGCCCCCTGGCCGTGCATCTCGTCCGGCACGGCCGGATCGCATTTGGCGACGAGATCGAGATCGCGCAGGGCGCCGAGATCGGGCGTCCTTCGACGCTGTACGCGCGCGTGGAAGGACGTGATGGGCGGGTCGAGCGCGTCACGGTCGGCGGCGCGGCGGTGATCGTGGGGCAGGGCGAGTTTTCGCTATAGTCGGGCGGGTGGCCCCAGGTGGGAACGTGTCCTGCGCGGAGCAGGCCACTCGAGGGAGCCTTCAATGAGCGTCCACCGATTTGAGCCACGAGTGTACCATACCTCCATCGGCACGCACGCGCCGGTCCTGACCATCGCCTCCGGGAGCACCGTGATCACGACGACGGTGGACGCGCGCGGGATGGATGCGACGGGGAAGCAGGTGACCGAGCGGGGC
>DATHLI010000112.1:0-11812 GCA_035488355.1 bacterium
CGGCGCGTCGAGCCCGACGCCCCGCTGGAGCGGTGGCTGTACCGCATCGTCAGCAACCTCCATATCGACCTGCTGCGGAAGCGGCCCCGAACGCGGGTCGAGTCGCTCGACGCTCCGGTGGAGACCGCGCGGGGGGAAGTGCCGAGAGAGATCGCCGATCTCGAATCGAGCCCCGAAGCCATCCTGGACCGGGAGCAGCTGGACGCCGCGATCCAGCGCGCGTTGGGGACGCTCCCACAGGAGCTCCGGCTCGTGGTCGTGCTCAGCGACATCGAAGGGTTGGCCTATGAGGAGATCGCCACGATGCTGCGCATCCCCCTGGGCACCGTGAAATCCCGGCTGCACCGCGCGCGGCAGACGCTCCAGCAGCGGCTGCGCCCCTACGTGGAGGCCCGCCGGCGGGGGTGGGAAGGATGACCATCAACCATCATCGCGCGGGACAGCTGCTGTCGGCGTACCTGGACGGCGAGCTCCTTCCCCGGGAAGGTGCGGCGGTCCAGGAGCATTTGATGGAGTGCCCGGCCTGCCGCGAGGAGTACGAACGCCTCCGCATCACCAAGGGGCTGCTGGGCGCGCTCCCGGTGGCCGATCCCCCGGCGGAGTTCTGGACGGCGGTCCGCGCGCCGCGGTCCGAGGGCGTGGGGCCCCGGTTCTCCCGGCTTCCGTCCGTCCTCCTGCGGCGGTCCGTGTGGGCCGCGGCGGCCGCGCTGGTGATCGTGCTGCTCGCCCTGATCCCCTTCGTCAAGGGCACGGTGGACAGGCTCCACGCCGCGGAGATCGGCGTGGACCTCTACGTGCGGGAACATGCGCTGCAGATGAGCACCGAGCCGCTCACGGACCGGGCCTACCTCGGCGTGGTCGCGGGGGATGCGGACCTGGTGCTGGCCGGCGAGCAGGCACGCCGGGGAGGCGCCGAGAAGTGACCGGACACGTCCTCGCCCGCGCCGCCGGGGCGGTGCTTCTGGGTCTCGCGGCCGGCGCCCTCAACGTCGGGGCCCAGGTCCCTCCCGTGCCGCCGGCCCGCATCATCCTTCAGATGGCGCTCGAGGCCCCGCGCCTCGTGGACTACGAGGGGACGAAAGTCATCACCGTCCTCCGCGGGGACCGCGCGGAGACGATCACGGTCGCCGAGTCGCACAAGCGCCCGGAGCGGATGCGGCTGGAGTACGTGTCTCCAGAGGACCTGGCGGGCCGCCTCATCGTCGATAACGGCGCCACCGCGTGGCACTACGAGCCGCGCCTCAACATGGTGTTTGAGGGCCCCACCCTCGGGGGACAGCTCCTCAGCCGGGATCGCACCCTCCTGCTGCGCAACTACGGCGTCACGGCCCTCGGTGTCGAGGACGTCATCGGCCGGCAGGCGTACGTCATCGCCCTCGTCCCGCACCACCCGGGCGTGCAGCGCCGGTTGTGGGTGGACCGGGCCACCGGCACCATCCTGCGCAGCGAGGAGCTCGATCCGTCCCGCGGCATCATCCTCAGCGCCTACTTCTCGCGCGTCAGCTTCAGCCTGAACCTCCCGGAGGCGTACTTCGAGTTCCGGACGCCCGCGGGCGCCCGCGTGTTCAAGATGTTCACCACCGAGGCCGGGACGATGAGTCCGGCCGCCCTCCAGCGCCGGGTCGGGTTCCCGGTGCTGATCCCGCCGGTGCTGCCCGAAGGCTATACGTTCCGAGGCGGGGCGGTGAGCCGGTTCGGGAATCTCGTGTCCGTGTATCTGCGCTACAGCAACGGGGGGAACCTCATCTCGTTCTTCGAGGCGCCGGCGGGATCGATCGGCTGGCCGTCGGCCGGCAGGCCCATCGCCGTCGATGGACGGCCCGCCCGGTTCGTTGATCTGGGGTACTTCCGGGTCCTCATCTGGGAACAGGGGCGCCTCAGGGTCACCGCGGTGGGGACAGGCCCGACGGAGACCATGGTGACCGCGGCCGGTCAGATCGCGGCGGGGAGGGAGCAGGCGCTCGTCCAGGACGTCTCCCGGCAGATCGAGAGCGATCCGGCAACGGTGCAGAGGCTCAGAGGCGAGGGGCTGACGTTCCCGGAAGTCGCCCGCACCATCACTCTGGCGCACCGTCTCGGCACCGATCTTGGAACCACGATCCGGTTCGTGCGGGGGAGCCTCAGCGCCTCCGACCTGGCCGGGCGTCTGGGCATGCCGCAGGAGACGCTTCAGCAGACCGTCCAGCAGACGGCGCGGGAGACCTCGAGTGTTCCCGCCCTGTCGAGCCCCCGCTGACTCGTCGGGCACGCGCCGGACCCGGAATCTCCACCGGCCGGAACCTTTCTCCCCGTCTGTCACGTTACGCTAACCAGATGAAGGAGCGTTCTTGGACCCGGCTCTCGGCGGCGGCATTCCTGGCCGCGATGGTGCTGCGGGTGTCCGCCGGCGCCGCGGGGGGGCAGTCCGCGCCCGCGCCGCTCGCCAGGGGATGGGGATGGCTCCTCGCGTCCGGAATCGCCTCGGCGGTGGATCTCGCGGATCGGACCGTGACCGTCGCCGTTACGGGCGAGGGGCAGGCCGCCATCTTCGAAGGCGGGGCGAACTGGCGGCTCAGGCCGGTGTCGGGGACGGAGGTGGTCCATCTCCTTCCCGCCGCGGTGATCGCGGACGCCGACCGAGAGCCTGTTGCCCTCGCCGCGCTCCGGACCGGGACTCCGGTCCTCATCTGGGGGGCCGTGCGTCCTGACGCCGCGGTCCTCGGGCTCACGTTGATGATGCCGCGGTTCCGCGCCCGGCCGGCCCCGGCCGTCTTGATCGCCCAGCAGCCCGGGGTCTCGGGTGTGGTGATTCGCAGTTTGGGAGATGTGCTGGAGGTGCTCACCCCGCGGGGCGCCCGGCGCAGCGTGATCGTCACCGGGGCGACCGCCGTCCGTTCGAGCGGCGGGGAGTATCAGTCCGCAAGCGCGGGGGGCGGGCCGCCGGGGATCGCGCCCTTCGATCTAATCAAGGTCGAGGGCACCCTCAACTCGGACGGGAGTATCGCGTCGACGCACATCGAGATCGAACTGGCGGCCGCCGGCGCCGCGCAGGTCTCCGGCGCGGTCTCGAGGAGCTTCGGAGATGTCGAAGGCCTCGTCGTTGGCGGGGTGATGGTCGCCGCCTCGCGGGAGACCTACTTCCTCAGAGGGATTGACCCCGCCGCGTTCGGCGGGCTCGCGCCCGGACAGGCGGTGACCGTCTACGGCACCCCGATCTCGATGGGCAGCGCGCCTATCGGCCTGCGCGCCCGGCTCGTCGTGATGCGCTGAGGAGGTAACACTCCCTCCGGGGATTTCCGCCGGGGCGCGGGCGGACCTCCCTGGAGGAGAAGGCCAGCGTTCTCAGCACTTCTTGACGGGGGTCGATTGGGCGGCGGCGTGGCGATCAGGATTTCCATGGATTGCTCCGGTCGTTGACTCCATCCTACACTCCCATTGCAAAAGATCCCGCGTTGTGATGGAGCTCTCTGGTGTCTTTGCCATCACGGGCGTTCGGTTCTGAACGTTCATTTCTCGTGAGGGGGCAGAACGATGAGTGTCGCCAAACCTGATCAGCTTGCATGGTACTCGATTCACCGGCGGTCCCGCCGCCGGCTCCTCGGAGCCGCGGCCGGCCTGGCCGCCGCGGTGTTGGGCGTGCTGTCGCCGTTGCCGCGTCCTGCCGGAGCGGCTCAACCAGCACCCCGGGATGCGATCCCGCTTGCCGTCTTCCTCGCCAAGATGGACATCGTGTCGAGCGTTCAGGCGTTTGACATGCGCGGTCCGTTCGTCCTCGCCGCCGGAGGCACGATCGATCTGGCGGCCGACGATGTGACGGTGCAGCTGAGCAACCAGACGCACACCGCCTCGATCACGATACCCAAGGGCTCGTTCGAGAAAGAGTATGACTGGTACGTCTACTACGGGGCGATTGGCGGAGTCCCCCTCGAGGCCGCCGTCGTGCCCTTCGGCGGCGGGCGTTACGCGTTCGAGATCGGCGCGGTCGGCGTGCCCAACCTCCCGATCAGCAATCCGATGACCGTGTCCCTCACCATCGGCAACAACAGCGGGAGCGTTACCGTAAACGCGAGCATCCGATAGTCCCGCCGGGCGTCCGGGAACCTCCAACGCGGGAGCGGACCGGCAGCCGCGGCCACGCCGTGGCCGCCGGTTCCGCCTTTGTGCCGGGTGTTCTTTGCTAAGTTGTCACCGAGAATTGGGGTCAGGGCCTTAGGGGCTAACCTACAGCGGTTTTGAGGATTGCTCAGGATTGCTCCGTTCTTCACCCGGGCTTACACTAAATCTCGAATGAACTTCCAATAACTTCAGAATTCTACCGCGGTTGTTTGCAGCTCTAATCCTGCCGTTTGTCAGTTGCGCTCAGGGGTTCCGGTTCTCAGCAACCACTTACCGTGAGGGGAGGTAGGAAACGATGAGTTTCGTTAAACCTGAATGGCACGCGACTCGCCCGTTTTCCCGACGCAGGCTCCTGGGAACCGCGGCCGGCCTGGCCGCTGCGGCGGGGTTGAGCAAACTTGCGCCCTTGCCGCGTTCCGCCAGAGGGGCCCAACCAACCCCTGCTAACGCGATCCTCTGCTATTTCAACTACCCTACGCAGGGCTGGTATACCAGTGTGGATGATGGGGTATCGTTCCAGCTCCTGAACGCCGCCCCGCTCCCGAGTCCGAGCATGAAGCAAAACGGGATGGCGGTCTATCCAGGCGATGTCTGGTTCCTGGTCGTGGGGACTCCCAACCAACCATACGGCATCAGCATCATGAGTTCGAGCGATCAAGGCACAACGTGGACGACTGTGAATACCATTCCCAATGTCGTCGGAGGATTGGGGAATTGGTGCTGGCTCGATACGGATGTTCAGGTCCTGTATAGTTTTGCTTTGCTGAGTACGCAGGGCCAAAGTAGTGTCTTTTCATCGAGTGATAAATTCCAAACATACAACACCTTTTCTTTTCCCGGTGCTCTAAATGATGCTGGGCCGAACTCTCTCGCCCGTGATCCAAGCAATGGGCGGTTCATGTCACTCTATAACTCAGCGCCTACAATATCGGACAATGGCGGAGCGACTTGGGTCATTGAGAATTGTCCTCCAGCAGGCTGTGCGAATCCGAACGCAATATCCATGATGTTTAATCCTGGGCCGAATAACCCCACAGGCATAAGCGGCAAGACGATCTACGCTGGATCGGGGGATGGCGCGGGGCCGTGGGCCCCGATATTTACTTCTGGTCTCCCTGGTACATCTGTGAATGGTTTCATCGTGTCCGCGCCATTTGTCGGACAGAAACCGGCCCGAAAGACGCTGGCTCTCTGGCTTGATTCGTCGTTCGCGTCTTGGAAGGCCGTGCAGACGACAGATGGCAGCACATGGGCCGACCTTGGAGTGACCGACATAGTCACCGGTGATCTAAAACCGATGACCGGATTCTGGCAGGTGCCCAGTGGCAATTGGCTGGTGCTCAAAGGCGGGCCGCCGTCAGGCGGACTGTTACGCAGCACGGACGGGCTCCTTTGGACAGCATCGACAACGCCAGGAGGAGGCCTCGGCGGCATCATGACCTGGCCGTGCCTCACCTCCACCGTCATCCCGTTCGCCGCGTTCTCGGTTCAGGTGGACATCGTCTCGAGCGCGCAGGCGTTTGACGCGCGCGCCACGTTCACCCTCGGCCAAGGAGGGACGTTCGATCTCGCGACGGACGCCGTGACGATCCAACTGAGCCATCCACCGCACACCGCCTCGGTCACGATCCCCAAGGGCTCGTTCCAGCAGGTGCAAGGGAGGTACATATTCGCCGGCGTGATCAACGGCATGCCGGTTGAAGCAGCCATTGCCCCCCTCGGCGGCCGGAATTACGCATTCGCCATCGGCGCCGCGGGCGTGCCCAACCTGCCGGCCGCCAATCCGGTGATGGTGACCCTCACCATCGGCAACAATAGCGGGACTGCCACTGTGACCGCGAACATCCAGTAGACCCTTCGGGTCCTGCCGGGGCGCCGGAGGCGTTTCCTGGGAGCGAGCCGGCAGCCGCACCACGCCGTGGCTGCCGGCTCCATGCTTGGGCTGCGGACCGTCTTTAGCGCTTCTGGAGGGCCGCTGATGGGGCCGCGTCGGCCGGCGCGAAGAGCAGGAGCATGTCCCGGACCAGCGATGCCGCGATCACCGGGGTCGCGCCTCCGGGGTCCCAGGGCGGGGCGACTTCCACGAGGTCCATGCCGACGATCCGGTGGCGGCTGAGGCTCCGCAACGCCGTGAGCAGTTCGGCGTAGGCGGCGCCGTCCGGTTCGGGGTTCCCCGTCCCCGGGGCCAGGGACGGATCGAGCACGTCGATGTCGACGGTCAGGTAGAGCGGCCGCTCCCGCAGGGACTCCAGCAGGGACGGCGGCGGCTCGACCGCGCGCGAGACGTGCAGGCTCCGCTGCCGCGCCATCGCAAACTCCTCCCGGGTCCCGGCCCGGATCCCCAACTGGACGAGCGGGATCCCTCCATCTAAGAGCCGGCGCATCACGGTGGCGTGGCAGATCGCCGCCCCCTCGTACTCGGTCCGCAGGTCGGTGTGGGCATCCCACTGGAGGACCGCGAGGTCTCGGTGGCGGGCGGCGAGCGCCTGCACCGCGCCGAGGGTGAGCGTGTGCTCGCCGCCGAGGAGGAAGGGGAGGCCGGGCCCGATGGAGCTGCGAACGGCGCGGACCATCGCCGAGGGCTCCAGGCCCTCCACGGGCAGATCGCCGGCATCGACGAACGCGACGTCCTCGAGATCGCGGTCGAGCAGGGGGCTGTACGTTTCGATGCTGGCCGAGGCGAACCGGATCGCGCCAGGACCCCACCGGCTCCCCCGCCGGAACGATGCCGTGGCATCGTAGGGCACGCCGATCAGCGCCGGGGCTCCGGATCCCGGCGCTCCCGCGGCGCCCGCGGCGCCCGCGGCAAGGAAGGTCACTCGGTCTCGACCTGCTCGAGCAGATAGGGCGGGAGGTCGAAGGCGGCGCGGTGCCCGGCGGACGTGTACAACCGGAGCCGGAAGCCCTCGAGCCTGTCGGCGATCTCCTCGGGCCCCAGATCCCGGGGGTCGCGGGTCTTCGCCCCGATGGTGAACGACCACAGGACGCCCGGGTACGCCATCACCGCGGCGACGGCGGTCCTGACCACGGGAAACGACGGCCGGAGGTTCCGCCGGACCGAGCGGATCAGTTCCTGCTGGTAGACCGCCGAGCCGGACTGCACGGCCGCCACGCCATCCGGGGCGAGCCGCGCCCCCACCTGCGCGTAGAACTCCGCGCTGAAGAGTCCGGTGGCGGCCCCCTGCGGATCGGTCGAATCGATCAGTGCGACATCGAACCGGTCGGGGGTGTCGTGCACGTAGGCGAGGCCGTCCCCGATCACGAGATGGGTCCGGGGATCGTCGAAGGCGCCGCCGCAGATCGTGCTGAGGTACCGCTGGCTCGCCCGCACCACCGCCTCGTCGATCTCCACCATGGTGACGCGTTCGACCGGGTGCTTCAGCACTTCCTCCAGCAGGCCCCCGTCGCCGCCCCCGATGATGAGGACGCGCCGGGGATGGGGATGCGCGCAGAGGGCCGGGTGGGCCAGCATCTCGTGGTAGGCGAACTCGTCGCCTTCGGTGGTCTGCACCGCGCCGTCGAGCAGGAGCATCCGGCCGAACCGCGGGCTGTCGTAGACTTCCAGATGCTGGAACGGTGTCTGCTCGTCGTGGAGGCGCCGCGTCACCAGGAAGGCGGACGTGACGTCGATGACCCCCTGGTCGACGATCCACGCGCCCCGCATCAGGCGAGGCCGGTCGGGGCGGGCCAGAAGAGCGCCACCGCCACCGCGCAGCCGGCCCGTTCCACCGTGTGCTCCGCCCCCGCGACGATGATCTCGTCCAGCCGGAGGCCGCGGATGCGGAACCCTTCCTCCACCATGCTCCGGACGGCGGCCTCGGCCTCGCCCCGCGGCGTGTTGGCGACGTGCTCCATGATGACCCCGTAACTCTCGCGCGAGATCCCGATTCCGATCGCCGCGCTGATCCGCTCGCCCCGGCGGGTGCCGGCGATGCGCGCGTAGACGGCGGGGACGAGAAGGCCGGGCGGATACGGGGGCAGTTCGATCACCCGCGTCCGCGGAGGGAGGATGCTGGTGACGCGGAGGAAATTGATGTTGGCGATCCCCGCGGTCTGGAGCGCGCGGTCAAACGCGTTGATCTCGGTCGAGCCCTCGCCGGATCCGGCGACGAGCGAAACGGCTTTCGGCGGCTGCCACATGCCGCTAGATATTCCACCAGGCCCAAAGCGCTCCTCTGCCCCCGGGTGGGCTGAAGGGGAACGCCCCCGGCCCGGTCGAACACCCCACCGCGGTACGCCCCGACGGTGGGTGATGATGTGGTCATCCTGGCGAGCGATCCCCTCCTTGAGGTCGGGGATGTTTCGCTCAGCTTTGGCGGTCTTGCCGTGCTGCGCGACGTCTCCCTGGCGGTCCGCCCCGGCGAGCGCGTCGCCGTCATCGGTCCGAACGGGGCCGGGAAGACCAGCCTGCTGAACTGTGTGAACGGCTTCTATCACCCCCAGGCCGGCCGGATCCGGTACCGGGGCCGGGAGATCACCCGCGCGGCGCCGTACGAGGTCGCGCGGCTGGGTGTGGCCCGCACCTTCCAGAACATCGAGCTCTTCACCGGCGCCACGGTCCTTCAAAACCTCCTCCTCGCCCGCCACCGGCACATCCGGTATGGGCTGCTCGCGGCCGCCGTGTACTATGGCCGGGCCCAGGCGGAAGAGACCGCTCATCGGGCGCGGGTGGAAGAGGTGATCGATTTTCTCGAGCTGGAGCCGATCCGGCACGCCCAGGTCGGCGGGCTGCCGTATGGGCTGCGCAAGCGGGTGGAACTGGGGCGGGCCCTGGCCACCGATCCGGATCTCCTTCTGCTCGATGAGCCGATGGCCGGGATGACCGTCGAAGAGAAACGGGACATGGTCCGGTTCGTCGTGGACGCCAATGAGACGCTCGGCGCCACCGTCCTCCTGATCGAGCACGACATGGGGGTCGTCATGGACGTGGCGCACCAGATCTTCGTCCTGGATTTCGGCCTGCTGATCGGGCAAGGCCCTCCGGAGGCGATCCGGGCCGACCCCCGGGTCCTGCGCGCCTATCTGGGGCAGGAAGCGATCCCGTGATCCGTTCCGGCGCCGCCACCCCCGCCGGGCGCGCGGCGCTCGGGTCGACTCTTCCACGGCTGCTGTCTGCGCGGGCGGCGGGAGCGTCCGCCCGGCGCGTCGCCCTCCGGTACAAGGACCGGGGCATCTGGCAGGAGGTCACGTGGCAGGACTACCTGGCGCATGCCCGCGCGTTCGGCCTCGGGCTGGCGGCCTTGGGCCTGGCCCCGGGAGAGAAGGTGGCGATCCTCTGCGGCAACCGCCCGGAGTGGCTCTATGCCGAAGTGGGGACGCTGGCGGCCGGGGGAATCGTCGTCGGCGTCTACCAGGATGCCATCGCCCGGGAGATCGGCTATGTCATCGACCACGCGGACGCCGCCTATGTGGTGGCGGAGGACCAGGAACAACTCGACAAGGTCCTGGAGGTCCGGGAGAGCCTTCCCAAGGTGCGCCGGATCATCACGGTGGATCCGAAGGGGATGCACCGGGTCGACGACGCACAGGTCGCGCGGTTTCCCGAGGTCGAGGCGTTGGGGCGGGAGCTGGACGCCATGCACCCCGGCCGGTTCAACGAACTGCTCTTGAGCAGCGCGCCCGAAGACATCGCCAACATCGTCTACACCTCCGGGACCACGGGATCCCCCAAGGGGGCGATGCTGACCCACCGCAACCTGATCAACATGGCGCTGACCTTTGCCGAGGTGGACCCGGTCCGGCCGGGCGATCAGCTCTTCTCCTACCTGCCGCCGCCGTGGATCGGCGAGATCGCGATGTCGATCGCGGCCGCGCTCGTGTTCGGGATCCCGGTGAACTTCCCCGAAGAGGCCGAGACCGCGCACGGCGACGGCCGCGAGATCGGGCCGACGGTGCTGTTCGGACCGCCGCGCCTGTGGGAGGCGCTCACCAGCCAGGTCCAGGTCAAGATCATGGACACGACGCCGTTCAAACGGGCCGTCTACCGCCTCGCGATGCGCTGGGGGTACCGCGCCGCCGACAAGCGCCTCCGCCGGCAGCCGCTCGGGCCGGCCGACCGGGTCCTCGCGGGGCTCGGGTACGTGCTGGCGTTTCGCGCCGTGCTCGACGATCTGGGGATGCTGCGAATTCGCCACGCCTACACGGGCGGAGCGGCGCTGGGCCCCGACACCTTTCGGTTCCTGCGCGCCCTCGGGCTGAACCTCAAGCAGTTGTACGGCCAGACGGAGATCGCCGGGTTCAGCTGCGTGCATCGCGATGGCGACGTCCGGTTCGAAACCGTCGGCCGCCCGATCCCGGGCGTGGACCTGACGCTCTCCCCGGAGGGGGAGATCCTTGAGCGCAGCGACAGCGTCTTCCTGGGGTACTACAAGGATCCCCAGGCCACCCGGGCCGCGCTCGAAGGCGGCTGGCTCCACACCGGCGACGCCGGGCATCTCACCGACGACGGGCACCTGGTGGTCATCGACCGGCTGAGCGACGTGATGCGGCTGGCCGACGGGACGCTGTTCTCCCCTCAGTTCATCGAGAACAAGCTGAAGTTCAGCCCCTTCATCCGCGAGGCGGTCGCGGTGGGGCACGGCCGTCCCTATGTGGCGGCGATCCTCAACATCGATATGCCGGTCGTGGGCAAATGGGCGGAGGAGCGCCAGATCGCCCACACAACGTACACCGACCTTTCGCAGAAGGCCGGCGTCTACGACCTGATCGCCGCCGAGGTGCGAGGGGCGAACGAGACTCTGCCGTCCTCCGCGCGGGTCCGCCGGTTCGTCCTCCTCTACAAGGAACTCGATGCCGACGACGGCGAGCTCACCCGCACGCGCAAGGTCCGGCGCCGGGTCATCGGCGAGCGGTACGCCGATCTCATCGAGGCGATGTACGGAGGGTTGGTGGACCGGATCCCGGTGCGCGCCACGATCACCTACCGGGACGGCACGACCGCGGTGGTGGAGACCGCCGTGCGGGTGGCGGAGGTCGCCGGCGGATGACGGTCTCGCTCTCGATCTTCTTGCAGCTCCTCACGAACGGGATCGTGGTGGGCATGGTCTACGCGCTCGCGGCCCTGGGATTCGTGCTGATTTACAAGGCGAGCCGCGTGATCAACCTGGCCCAGGGCTACTTTGTCGCCCTCGGGGCGTTCGGCGCGCTGGCCATCGCGCAGGTCACCCACCTGCCGTTTGTCCTCGCCGTGGCCGCCAGCCTGGCGGGATCCTTCCTGCTGGGCCTCCTCGTCGAGCGGCTCCTCCTGCGCCCGATGATCGGCGAGCAGCCGATCGCGGTGATCATGGTGACCATCGGCCTCGCCGCGGTGCTCCGGGGAGGGATCCTGCTGGTGTGGGGCGCCGGCAACTTCGGGTTTCCGCAGCTGCTCCCCGAATCGCCGCTCGTCCTGGGGCCGCTGATCGTCTCCCCGGTGCACCTCGGGGCGCTCGCCATCTCGCTGGCGTTCCTCGCGGTGTTCGTCGTGTTCTTTCGCCGCACGACCTTGGGGGTCGCCATGCGGGCCGTGGCCGATGACCAGCAGGCCGCCCAATCGCTCGGGGTCAGCGTGCGCCGCGTCTTCGCCGCCTCGTGGGCGATCGCCGCGACCGTCGCGGCGGTCGCCGGCGTGGTGGTGGGCAGCCTCAACGGGCTCAACGCGGACGCGCTGAGCTTCATCGGCCTGAAGGTCTTCCCCGCGGTGATCCTCGGCGGGCTGGACAGCGTCCCCGGGGCGGTC
>DATHLI010000113.1:0-11053 GCA_035488355.1 bacterium
GTCGGCGGGCGGCAGCGCCAAGGCCGGGCGGGACCGGCAGTTTCAGGCGATCCTGCCCATCCAGGGCAAGATCCTGAACGTGGAGAAGGCGCGGCAGGACAAGATGCTGGGCCACGAGGAGATCCGCGCGCTCATCACCGCCCTGGGCACGGGGATCGACAAGGAGTTCAACATCGACAAGCGGCGGTACGACCGCGTGATCCTCATGGCGGATGCCGACGTCGACGGCGCGCACATCCGGACGCTGCTGCTCACCTTCCTGTACCGCTACATGCCGGAGCTGATCGAGCGGGGCAAGGTGTACATCGCCCAGCCGCCGCTCTACCTGATCAAAGCCGGCAAGAAGCACCATTACGCCTACTCCGACGGCGAGCGGGACGAAGTCACCGCCGAACTGGCCAAGCGCAACACCGCCTACGAGGTCCAGCGGTACAAGGGCCTCGCCGAGATGAACCCGCAGCAGCTTTGGGAGACGACGATGAACCCTGAGCAGCGGACACTGTTACAAGTGGAGCTCGACCGCAGCGACGGCAACGCGGCCGAGGTGGACGAGTTGTTCAAGACGCTGATGGGGGACGAAGTCGAGCCCCGGCGGCAGTTCATTCAAAAGTACGCGAAGGAAGTGCGCAACCTCGACATCTAAGGCCGCCCGCACGATCTGCCCATCGACCGAGGAGTGATATGGCAGCGACCGAAGAGAACATCATCCAGCAACCGATCGGAAAAGAGATGCGGACATCGTATCTGGACTACGCGATGTCCGTCATCGTCAGCCGGGCGCTTCCGGACGTCCGGGACGGGCTCAAGCCCGTGCAGCGCCGCATTCTCTACGGGGCGTCCGAGATGGGTCTGGCGCCCGACCGGCCGTACAGGAAGTGCGCGCGCGTCGTCGGGGACGTCATGGGCCGGTATCACCCGCACGGGGACGTGCCGGTCTACGAAGCCCTCGTGCGGATGGCGCAGGACTTCAGCTTCCGCTACCCGCTGATCGACGGGCAGGGCAACTTCGGCAGCGTGGACGGCGACCCGCCGGGGGCGATGCGCTATACCGAGGCGCGGCTCTCCCGGATGGCGATGGAGCTGCTCGCCGACATCGACAAGGAGACCGTGCCCTTCGTCCCCAACTTCGACCAGTCGATGCAAGAGCCGGTCGTGCTGCCCAGCCGGGTGCCCAACCTCCTGATGAACGGCGCCGCGGGCATCGCGGTGGGGATGGCGACCAACATCCCGCCCCACAACCTGGGCGAGCTGGTGGATGCCCTCGTCGCCCTCATCGACGATCCGGACCTCGAGCCGGAGGCGCTGCTCAAGATCGTCAAGGGACCGGACTTTCCCACCGGCGGCCGCATCCTCGGCCGGGACGGCATCCGCGCCGCCTACCTGGAGGGGCGGGGCAGCATGATCGTCCGCGCCGAGACGGCGGTCGAGGAACTGCGGGGAGGCCGGATGGCGATTATCGTCACCGAGCTCCCGTACATGGTGAACAAGGCCGCCATGGTCGAGCGGATCGCCCAGCTGGTGCGGGAGAAGAAGCTCGGCGGCGTCTCCGACCTCCGCGACGAGAGCGATCGCCAGGGCATGCGCGTGGTGATCGAGCTGCGGCGCGACGTCAATCCCCAAATCGTGCAGAACCAGCTGTTCAAGCACACGCAGATGCAGACCACGTTCGGGGCGATCATGCTTGCCCTGGTCGACGGCGTCCCGCGGGTCCTGCCCCTCAAGCAGATCCTCGCGCACTATCTCGCCCACCGCAAGGTGGTCGTCACCCGGCGGACGGAGTACGAGCTGCGGAAGGCGAAGGCGCGCGCGCACATCCTGGAGGGGCTCAAGATCGCGCTCAAGTCCCTGGACGATGTGATTGCGCTGATCCGGAAGGCCACCGACGTGCCGGCGGCCCGGACCGGCCTGATGAGCAAGTTCAAGCTCAGCGAACTGCAGGCCGACGCCATCTTGGAGATGCGGCTGCAGCGGTTGACCCAGCTCGAGCGCGAGAAGCTGGACGAGGAGTACAAGGCGCTGATCAAGGCGATCGCCCAGCACGAGGAC
This sequence comes from bacterium, assembly GCA_035488355.1. Lineage (GTDB taxonomy): Bacteria > Sysuimicrobiota > Sysuimicrobiia > Sysuimicrobiales > Segetimicrobiaceae > Segetimicrobium. The sequence goes on from DATHLI010000113.1 coordinate 2,047, forward strand.
GTCCTGCGCGACGAGCACAAGGTGTTCGAGATCATCAAAGCTGAGCTGGTCGAGGTGAAGGAGCGGTTCGGCGACCCGCGGCGGACCAAGATCACCGGTAAAGACGCCGAGCTGGACGTGGAGGACCTGATCCCGGACGCCGAGGTGGTGATCACGCTGACCCACAACGGCTACGTGAAGCGGCTTCCGCTGGAGACCTACCGCCGTCAGAATCGCGGCGGGCGCGGCGTCATGGGCATGGGCACCAAGGAAGAGGACTACGTGGAGGTCGCCACCGTCACCACCAACCACGCCTTCGTCCTCTTCTTCAGCAACCGGGGCAAGGTCTACCGGGTGAAGGCCTACGAGGTGCCGGAGGCCGGCCGGACGGCCAAGGGGACGAGCCTCGTCAACCTGTTCAGCATCGCCCAGGGCGAGCGGGTCAACGCCATCATCCCGATCCGGTCCTTCGAGGACACGGGGTATCTCTTCTTCGCGACCAAGCACGGCAACGTGAAGAAGACCGGCCTGATGGAATTCATCAACGCCAAGCGCGCGGGCATCGCGGCGATCACCCTGGACAAGGACGACGAGCTGGTCGCGGTGCGCCTGACCGACGGGAAGGAAGAAGTGCTCCTGGCGACCCGGAACGGGCAGGCGATCCGGTTCAAGGAAGCCAACGTGCGCGAGATGGGCCGGTCGGCGCGCGGCGTCATCGGCATCACCCTGCGCCGCGACGACGCGCTGGTCGGGATGGCGATCAGCAGCGAGGGCAAGTACCTGCTGGTCGCCACCGAGCTGGGGCTCGGCAAGCGCACCCTCATCAGCGAGTACCGCCTGCAGCGCCGCGGAGGCTCGGGCGTACGCAACATCCGGCTGACGGCCCGGACTGGCAAGGTGGCCGCGATCCGGGCGGTGGATGACGAGGGTGAGCTGCTGGTCATTACGGCTCAGGGGATCGTGAGCCGGCTCCTGGTCAAGGACATCTCGACGCAGGGGCGCGAGGCTCAGGGGGTCAGGCTGCAGCGGCTCGATGAGGGCGACCGCGTGTCCGCGATCGCTCCGATCGCCGCTTCGGATGAAGCCGCCGACGGATAGGGTCGTCCGCCGCCGGGCTTAGCCCGCAACGTCAGGGACCGGGAGAACACTCCCGGTCCCTTTCTTGTGCTCCGGCATCGAGAGCCGAGGCGTTCCCTCTGGATGCGCGAGTTTCCTCTTTGTCAAGGGCCGCGTGCGCCAGATGCGTGCTGCGTCGATGGGCCGATGTGAGCGATTCGTGCGCGGCAGGGAGGGGCGTCGCCGTCCGCCGAATGGGAGGAAGGGCAGCGCCTTGATCGGACAGAAGTCGTGAGAGGATAAGAGCCGAAGAGCCATCGAAGCGTAGACACGTGACCACCGGGATCGGCGGACGCCGCGGCGTCCGGGCAAGGAGGAGGGTCTTCCATGGATGCCGGAGTGCAGGGGATCGCAGCGCACCTCGATGAGACGTGGGATTCGCTGCTCAAGGCGGCGGCCGAGGCGAACGATGTCGCCTTCCACTGGGCGCCCGGTCCGGAGTTCAACTCCGTCGCGATCCTCCTCCGCCACCTGGCGGGCAGTGAGCGGTGGTGGATCGGTGAGGCGATCGGCGGGATCCCGAGCCGCCGTGTGCGCGATGCCGAGTTTCACCACGATCGCCCGCGCCGCGACGATGTGCTCCGCGGCGTGGAGGAGGCGCGGCGTCTCACCCGGCAGGTCCTCGGGGCCGTGTCGATGCGGGACCTGGAGGTGGAGACGACGCCGACGGTCACGGTCGGCAAGCCGCCCCGCAGGCCGACGAAGTTGTGGGCGCTGCTGCACTACCTCGAGCACCTCGGCTATCATCGCGGGCAGGCGCTGCTCTTGCTGAAGATGGCGCAGACCGCTCCTCGCGAAGCCAGCGCGCGCTGACGGGGAGTAGATCCATGCGTTGGGAGCTGTGCCGCAAGACGCATACCCGTCTCCAGCGGATTGCCAGCGCGCTCGGGTTCACGCACGTGGACCCCTCACGCATCTTCTGCGTCCGGGGCTACGGGTCGACCTCGGAGGCGTGGGCGCGCATCTGGGGATTGCCGACGCTGTGGCAGCAGGTGCTGGAGACCGGCCCCGCGTACGTCGTCGAGATCATCGAGCCGGAGTTCAGCCGGCTTCCCAAGGACGAGCAGGACCGCGTGCTGATCCATGAGCTCCTGCACATTCCCCGGACGTTCAGCGGAGCGATCAGGCCGCACCGCACCCCAAGCTTCCGGATCACCCGCCGCAGCGTCGAGCAATTGTACCGCCGGTTCCTCGCCACCAGGCACGGTGCCGGACAGGCCCCCGCCGCCGGCAGCCGCGGCCGGGTCGTTGCCGCGAAAGGCGCCCCGACCGTTCTCCCGCCGCGCCCTTCCGCCGCCGCCCGCACCGCGCGGCGCCGCCGGCCCCGCGGCCGCCGGTAAACCAGCGCCGCCGGTTCCCCGCGGCATCGACGAAGCTCCCCCCTCGCCGGGACGGTCCCGTTTCTTCCCGGCGCGGAATCTCCCCCTTCGGGGACTCCATAGCGCACTGGAGCCAACAGCGAGCAGATGTTGCCCCCTACGGGGACTCCATACCGGCCGCCTCAAACATACCGGCGACGGGCATATCCGGTGTAGAATTGTACTCGGACCGAGGGGCAGCACATTTCTGTAGAGGTGCTCGATGTTCGAGAACGAGTTCAAGCTCCTGGTGCTCCTGACGATCGCCCTGCTCATCTTCGGTCCGTCGAAGATGGCCAGCCTCGGAGGGACACTCGGGAAATCGATCAAGGATTTCCGCAACGCCGTCCGGGGAGCGCAGGAGTCATTCAGGGAGCAAATGGCCGATCTCAAGGAGTCGGTCAAAGAGGTTGATCCCGTGGCCACCGATCCCGCGGTCCCTCCGGCGCTGCCCGCTCCCGACCCGGCGGCTCCGGGGCCGTTTCCCGCGGCCGCCGAGCCCTCTGCCGGCGCGTCCGCCGCGGCGCCATCTGGCGTGCCCGCCGCGGGGCCTCTCCACCGCCAAGCCCCCGTCGACCCCTCCGAGCATGAGGGACGCGACTCGCTGGCGTCGGAGCCGTCCGCCCAAGCGGTTCAGGAGCTCATCCAGCGCAAGGAATAAGCCCGGCTGCGGCGCGACGCGGTGGAACACCGCGCGGCAGGTTACTTCGTGAAGATAGGAAGCGTTCCCAGCGTGATCAGGTCGGGGTTGGTGTACCCCCCCTCTTCGTGCAGCACCGCGGCCCTCGCCACCACGCGCGCGCCCACCTGATTCAGCAGCTCATCGGCGGCCCGGAGGCTGCCCCCGGTGCTCACGACGTCGTCCACCACGACGACCCGGCTCCCCCGCAGCCGCTCGGCCTCGGGGCCGTCGAGGACGAGGGTCTGCGTGGAAGCGGTGGTGATCGATTTCGCCTTCACGGTCAGCGGTCGCTTCATGTAGCCCTTCACGCTCTTTCGGAAGACGATGTATGGGAAGTACCGGCCGGCAACCGGGTCGGACAAATAGGTGGCGACCATATGGACGAGCGGGAGGGCTTTGGCCTCGATGGAGACCACGCAATCGAACTCGAAGGGCCGGAGTCTGGCGGCGATCGCCCGGGCGCAGGCATTGGTCAGCTCGACGTCCCCCCACAGGACGAACGCGGCGATCCACAGGGAGTCGGTGATGGGGACGATGGGCAGCCTGCGCCGGATTCCCACCACCTCGATCTCGTAGTGCTCCTGCCCCTCGTATTTCATCCGCGCCCCCCGGCCGCAGGCGTCGCCTGCGCCACACATTCTGGCATGCGGGGGCGCGGTCTGTCCAGCGGCGGTGCGGCGCGCGCCGGACGGGGGGCCGTCGGAGGACGAATCGATCCGGCCCTACCTGCAGCCGCCGGGAATCGCCACGACACCCAGCTGCATGTCGGAGCCTTTCAGACCTTGTTCCCGGTTCTTGACCACCACGATCTCGTTGTCGTGACTGTCGCACAGAATTTTTGTGTCCACCCAGTCCGGCCCCTCGCGCATCTTCCCGGCCAGGGTGACGGTCATCTTCATCGGTTCGTTGCTGACGGACGAAGCCGGATTCAGCAACACGCCGAACAGCGTGGCGGCCATCAGAGCCAGACCGACCAGGATGGTCCTCATGGGTTTCACCTCCGTGGTATGGTGGACAAGGATCATAGTGCCCTGCTTTCACGAGGATCAGCCCTCGAGAGACGTCAGGAAGGATATGCGTGGAGGCCTGATAAATAAAGGCTCTCTCAGAGATCTGGAGCCCAGGCTCGGCAGATTGGATCGGGGGAACATACGGAGATCGACGGGGCGACAACGGTCGTCGGGGTGATCGGAGACGCGGTTCGGGGAAGCCTCTCCCCCCGGCTGCACAACGCGGCGTTCGCCGCCCTGGGGCTCAACTGGTGCTATGTCGGGTTCCGAGTGCCCCGGGATCGCCTGGAAGCGGCGCTCCGGGGTCTGGCCGCGCTCGGCGCCGCCGGAGCCAACATCACCGTCCCCCACAAAGAGGCCGCCCTCGCGTATCTCGACGAGACCACGGATGACGCCCGCGTGATCGGCGCGGTGAACACCGTGCAGGTGGCCGGCGACCGCCTGATCGGCCACAACACCGACGCCGCCGGGCTGCTCGATGCCCTCCGGCTCGACGGCGGCGTGATGCCGGAGGGGCAGCGGGCCGTCATCGTCGGAGCGGGCGGCGCGGCGCGGGCCGCCGCGTTCGCGCTCGCCGGAGCCGGGGCGGGCGCCGTCACGATCATCAACCGCAACTGGGATCGCGCCGCCGCGCTGGCGGATGCCGTCCGGCGGACCGTCACATGCGCTGTCGACGCGGTGCCGCTCGACGGCGCCGGGGTCGCCGGGACGCTGCGCGAGGCGACCCTCCTGGTGCAGGCGACGACGGCCGGCGCCGGCGGTCAGCGCGCGCTGTCGGCGGTCCCCGGGACCCTGCTGCATCCCGGGCTGTTCGTGATGGATATGGTCTACGATCCTCGAGAAACGGTTCTGCTGCACGAGGCGCGCGCGGCGGGATGCCGCACGCTTGGAGGCCTCCCGATGCTCCTCTACCAGGGCGCCCGCGCCTTTGCGATCTGGACCGGCCGCCAGGCACCCCTGCAGGTGATGCGCGACGCGTTGGGCCTGCCGCGGGAAGCGGCCTCGAAATCTTAGGAGCATCGCCGGTGCTGCGGTTTCTGACCTCAGGCGAATCGCACGGGCGCGGCCTGCTGGTCGTCCTGGAGGGGATCCCGGCGGGCCTCCCCCTGAGCGAGGAGGCCATCACCGTCCAGCTCGCCCGCCGGCAGCGCGGCTACGGCCGGGGCGGCCGGATGCAGATCGAGCAGGACCGGGCGGAGATCTATGCGGGCGTGATGAACGGCACGACGATCGGGGCGCCGGTCGGCCTGCATATCGGCAACAAGGACTGGCGCAAGACGGAGCCGCCGCTCACCCGGCCCCGGCCCGGACACGCCGACCTCGCCGGCGCCCTCAAGTATCACTTCGATGACGTGCGCCGGGTGCTCGAGCGGTCGAGCGCTCGCGAAACGGTCGCCCGCGTCGCGGCGGGCGCGATCTGCCGGGCCCTCCTCGCCGAGTTCGGGATCACCCTGGCGAGTCACGTGGTGGAGCTCGGCACGATCGCGATCGGCCGCCGCCCGGACCGGTATGAAGACATCCCCGCGCTCGCCGAAGCGTCCCCGCTGCGGTGCGTCGACCCCGAGGCCGAGGCTCGGATGATCGCCGCCATCGACAAAGCGCGAGAAGCGGGCGATACGCTGGGCGGCGTCTTCGAGGTCGTGGCTCTCGGCCTCCCCGTCGGGCTCGGCACCTATGTGCACTGGGATCGGCGGCTGGACGGCCGGCTCGCCCAGGCGCTGATGTCCATCAACGCCATCAAGGGCGTGGAGATCGGCGAGGGTTTTCAGGAGGCGCGGCTGCCCGGATCGTCGGCGCACGACGAGATCTTCTACGATCCGGAGCGCGGTTTCTACCGGGCGACGAACAGGGCCGGGGGGACCGAAGGCGGCATGTCGACCGGAGATCCGCTGGTCGCCCGGGTGGCGATGAAGCCGCTCAGCACCCTGCGCAGCCCGCTCGCGTCCGTGGATATCGTCACCAAAGAGCGCGTGGAAGCCGCGGTGGTCCGCAGCGACGTCACCGCCGTGCCCTCGGCCGGGGTGATCGGCGAAGCCATGGTCGCGTTTGTCCTGGCGGATGCGATGATCGAGAAATTCGGCGGGGACAGCCTCGACCAGATGCGCGTCGCCTACGACGCGCACCAGCGGTGGGTCCGGCGCGGCCCCCCCGCGCCCGCGGGGTGACCGCGCGCGTGCGGCCCAACGTCGTCCTCATCGGCTTCATGGCGACGGGCAAGACCTCGGTGGGCCAGATCGTCGCGGCCCGCCTCGGCCGTCCCTTCGTGGACACCGACGCGCTGATCGAGGCGGAGGCCGGCCGGTCTGTCCCGCGCATCTTTGCCGAGGACGGCGAAGCCGCGTTCCGCAGGCTCGAGGCCGAGGCCGTGGTGCGGGCGGCGGCGGCGGGCGGGCGCGTCATTGCCACGGGGGGCGGCGTCGTCCTCAGCCGGGAGAACATGGACCGCCTGCGGCGCCACGGGCTGATCATCGCGCTCTGGGCCGATCCCAAGGCGATCCTCGCGCGGGTGGGGCGCGGCGGGGATCGCCCGCTGCTGGGCGACGATCCCGAGCGCCGCGTGCACCGCCTGCTCGAAGAGCGGAGCGAGTTCTACCGCAAGGCCGATATCGTTGTGGAGACCTCAGCGCTCTCGCTCGATGAGGTGGCCGATCGGGTGATCGCCTTCGTCCTCGCACGCGAGGACGCGCTCCGCGGGGCTGCCATGTCGGGCCCCGCGCTTCCCGCCGGGTCGGCCGGGAGCCGCCCGGTCGCCGGCGCGGCCAGGGCGGTCCGCGTGGACCTCGGCCCCCGCGGGTACGACGTGTGGATCGGCGGAGGGATCCTGGCGGAGGCCGCGTCGTACCTGGGCCGGTGCGGCCTCCGCGGCCGGCTGGCGCTGCTCACGCATCCCCGCATCGACGCGCTGTACGGCCGCCCGCTCGCCCGGCGGCTCCGCAAGGCCGGGTACGAGGTCGTTCCCCTCATCGTGCCCCCGACCGAATCCAGCAAGAGCCTGCGCGTGGCGGCGCGGGTGTTCGACAGGCTGGTGGATGCCAGGTTCGACCGGAGCTGCGCGCTGCTCGCCCTGGGCGGCGGAGTGGCGGGAGATCTCGGCGGGTTCGTCGCGGCCACCTTTCTCCGGGGGATCGCCTGGGTCTCGGCGCCCACGACCCTGCTCGCGCAGGTGGATGCCAGCATCGGCGGCAAGACGGGGATCAACTTCCGCGCCAAGAATTTGATCGGAGCCGTCCACCAGCCCACGGTCGTCCTCACGGATACCGACTCGCTCCGCTCGCTGCCGCCGCGCGAGCTGCGCTCGGGGATGGCCGAGGTGGTCAAGACCGGCGTGATCGGCGCCCCCGACCTGTTCGACTATGTGGAGAGCCACGCGGCAGAGTGCGGCCGTCGGGACGCCGCCGCCCTCGAGTGGATCGTGGCCCGGTGCGCGGCCTACAAGGCGGACGTTGTGGCCCGCGACGAGCGGGAGGTGGGCCCGCGGATGGTGCTCAACTACGGCCATACCATCGGCCACGCGATCGAGGCCGCGGCGTCCTACCGTGGGCTCACCCACGGCGAGGCCATCTCGGTGGGGATGACGATCGAGGCCCGCTTGGCGGTGCGCATGGGGCTGTGTGCGCCGGCGCTCCTCGACCGCCAGACGCGGCTGCTGGAAGCGCTGGGCCTGCCTGTCCGGCGTGCGGCGCTCTCTCGCGGGAAGCCGCCGGCGCCGCGCGCGGTGCGGGCGGCGATGGTGCACGACAAGAAGGCCGCTGCCGGCCGGCTGCGGTTCGTGCTTCCGCAGGCGCTGGGCCGGACGGTCATCCGGGACGACGTTCCCCCGGCACTCATTGAGGAGGTCCTCGCCGATGGCTAAGGTGCTGGTGATCCACGGCCCCAACCTCAACCTGCTCGGGCAGCGGCAGCCGGACATCTACGGCACGACGACGCTCGCCGAGATCGACCGCCGGCTCGCGGCGCTGGCGCGCGCGGAAGGGGCCGGCGTCGACACATATCAGAGCAACCACGAGGGAGCGATCATCGACCGGCTGCACGCCGCGCAGGGGCGGTATGACGCGATCGTGCTCAACGCGGGAGCGCTGACCCACTACAGCTACTCGCTGCGCGATGCGATCGCGGCGATCCCGGTGCCGGTGATCGAGGTGCACCTCTCGAACATCCATGCCCGCGAAGCGTTCCGGATCTCCGTGATCGCGCCTGTCGTCCGGGGGCAGATCGGCGGATTTGGCGCGGACAGCTATCTCCTGGGTCTCCGCGCCGCGCTGGCCATCGCCGCCCGCGCATCCCACGCCGATCCGGGCCGCTCGGATGGCGCGGCGCCCATGACGGACGAGCTGGCGCGCCGGGCGCCGTCCGGCGGCGCATCGCGGCGTCAGCGCGCCCGGCAAAGGAGGCCCTGAGCGTCCGTCGAAGCAACAGCCAACCCGCGCGCCAGACTCTGTCAACCGGCGCCGCGGGGCCGGGCAGGAGGACACCATGCGGTTCCGCGGGGTTCGGGGGGCGATCACGGTCGACGCGAACACGGAACAGGCGATCCTTGAGGCCACGCTGGAGCTCCTGCGGGCGATCATCCGGATGAACGAGGTGGACGCCGACGACGTGGCGGGCGTGCTCTTCACCGTCACTCCGGACCTGGACGCCGCGTTTCCCGCCGAGGCCTGCCGGCGCCTGCCGGGCTGGACGCACGTGCCGCTGATGTGCGCTCAGGAGGTGCCGGTGCCCGACGCCCTGCCGCGGTGCGTGCGGATCCTCATGCTCATGAACACGACCAAGACCGCGGCGGAGGTCCGGCACGTCTACCTCCGCGACGCCGAGCGCCTCCGCCCCGACCTCACGCGATCGTGACCCCGCTGGTCGTTTCCCCG